>NZ_BAABOB010000022.1:0-1245 GCF_054785155.1 Streptococcus parasalivarius | reverse complement strand
AACACGCCAATTTAAAATATAAATTTGGTAACAGACATTTTTGGGCAGAAGGTTATTATGTAAGTACGGTAGGACTTAATGAAGCCACAATTAAGAAATATATTCAGGAACAAGAGAAGCATGATATCGCTTTGGACAAATTAAGCGTAAAAGAATATGAAAATCCCTTCAGGGATAATGGTAAGTAATGCGAATGCCTCTTTGAGAGGCTTGTGACGAGTCAAAAGCAATAAGACTTGAACAAAGTGAAAGCCAGCGTCTTTAGGCGCTGGCTGGTATTATGGGCTTATAGCCCTTGATCAAACCACCCGTTAGACGGGTGGTTATGATTTAATCTAAGTAAAAAAATCTATGATAATTGAAAAAGTCCCCTTAGATTCAAAATAGGTCGCTAGACCGATTTCTTAAACTAAGGACAATGATAAGATAATAGTATCATGTGACAGAAAGAGAGAATTAACATGATTAAGATTTATACAATCTCAAGTTGTACAAGTTGTAAAAAAGCAAAAACATGGTTGAACAACCATCAACTTCCTTATAAAGAACAAAACCTTGGTAAAGAACCACTTACAAAAGAAGAAATCTTAAACATCCTATCAAAAACAGAGAATGGTGTTGAGAGCATTGTTTCATCAAAAAATCGCTATGCTAAAGCTCTAAATTGTGATATCGACGAGCTCAGTGTTAGTGAAGTGATTGATTTGATTCAAGAAAACCCAAGAATTTTGAAAAGTCCAATCTTAATTGATGATAAGAGATTGCAAGTGGGTTATAAAGAAGATGACATCCGTGCGTTCTTACCGCGCTCAATACGAAATGTCGAAAATTCACAAGCACGCATGCGAGCAGCTCTATAAAAAATGAAAAAAGGAGATACTAGAGATCTTCTTTTTACTTTCACTTATTGCATAGAAAATAAGTATTGACATTGGTTCACAAACTTGATAGACTAATAAAGTCTCAAGGAAATTGTTCAGTAACTGAAAAAAGTTTGAAAAAAACTTTAAAAAAGTTATTGACAAGATAAGTCAGAGATGATATTATAAATAAGCTGCTTCGGAAGGGGCGGCGAACACGAGAAGTGAAAAAACTTCGAAAAAAGTGTTGACAAGTTGTTCTAGATTTGCTAGAATATAGGAGTTGTCTTGAGAGAGACAAAGACCTTTGAGAACTGAATAAGAAACCAAGTGCAGGGTTATGATAGAAGAAATTATAACCTGTCAATTTACAAGAATAAATCGT
>NZ_BAABOB010000021.1:0-1412 GCF_054785155.1 Streptococcus parasalivarius | reverse complement strand
TGGCTCTATAATTTCTGTAGTGGGTAAAACCACTGTAGAGATTATGGAGTTTTTTCAATGTACACAAAAAGTCCCATAAGAACTATAATGAAAAGCGACCAAACCATCATTAGGAAGAACTTATGAGACTTATTAAGAATACCACAGAATTAATCGGAATTAAAGACCCTAACATCATTATTTCTCTTGTTTTGGAAACTAATACTCATATCGAGATTCATGCAAAACTTGATTATTCTGCACCACCATGCCCTCATTGTCAAGGAATAATGATCAAATATGACTTTCAAAAATCTTCTAAAATCCCTCTTCTCGAACAAGCTGGAACTCCAACACTACTACGTCTGAAGAAACGTCGCTTCCAGTGTAAAGTGTGTAAGAGAGTAACAGTGGCTGAAACCTCAATCGTTGAGAAAAACCACCAAATCTCCAACCTTGTCCGACAAAAGGTTGCACAACTTCTAACTGAGAAGGTATCACTAACGGATATTGCCAGAAGACTTCGTGTATCGACGTCCACTGTCTATCGTAAACTTGACCAGTTTACTTTCAAGGAACATTATGACAAACTCCCAGCTGTTATGTCCTGGGATGAGTTTGGGTTCAAGAAAGGTGAACTCGCTTTTGTGGCTCAAAACTATGAGACCAACAAACTCATAACCATCCTTGATAATCGCTACCAAACTACTATACGAAACTATTTTTTGAAGTATCCATTGAAAGTCCGACAACAGGTACAGTTTATCACGATGGATATGTCTGGAGCTTATATTCCACTGGCTCGCAAACTCTTCCCTAACGCCAAAATTGTTCTTGATCGATTTCACATTATCCAGCACCTTGGACGTGCCTTTTTAAAGACAAGAATTGCGATTATGAACCAGTTCGATAAGAAGTCTCTACCCTATCGAGCCTTGAAAAATCACTGGAAACTCTTTCAAAAGGACAGCCGTAAGTTATCTCTCAATTCTTTCTATTCAAAGACTTTCCGTCAAACCTTAAGTCCACATGAAGTTGTTGGGAAAACACTAGATTTTTCAGAAGAGCTTACCGACTACTATACACTTTATCAGCTCTTACTTTTTCACTTTCAGGAGAAGAGAGTAGATGAGTTTTTTGAGCTCATAGAGGAGAATATAAGCAAGGTCAATCATTACTTCAAAACTGTCTTTAGGACCTTCCTTAGACACAAGCAATACATCAAGAATGCGCTAGAAACAGACTATTCAAACGCAAAACTTGAAGCAACTAATAAGTTGATTAAAGACATCAAACGGTTGGGCTTCGGTTTTAGAAACTTCATCAACTTTAAGAAACGTGTCTTCATCATTTTGAACATAAAAAAAGAGAAGACCTATCAGGTCCTCTCTAGATGTTAGCTTTTCGTCACCCACTACAGTTGACAAACATAC
>NZ_BAABOB010000020.1:0-1629 GCF_054785155.1 Streptococcus parasalivarius | reverse complement strand
TTTTCTACCATTTGTCAAGCATGTCAAGGCATTTGATAAAAAATAGATCGAATTCCATAGTCAAACTAAGGAATTTGTCTATTTTTGAACTAAGGTTCAGTGTAAAAAGTGTACGCAAAAACAACGCCTTACCTAGTGATTTTTTTGATAAGGTGTTACAATCATATGGCATGAACAATTTTACCGATTTTGGGTAGAAGTATAATCGTAAAGTTTGTTATGCGTTATGAGGTAATACATTGTTCTAATGAGACGATGTATAGAGGCAATCGTGTGTGGTTTGGTTGAAGTCACTTGCGATTGTCTTTTCCGTTTCTCATAGAAGTCTGCGATATGACAAGGATTGGTGTGGCTAGCTGAAGCTATGTTATGAATGCACTTAAAGAGAATCTTTCTGGCATAGGGATTCCCACGTTTGGTGATATGTTCCTTGGCTAGAAAGTTTCCAGATTCATAGTGTCTGAGGTCAATACCGATAAAAGCATTGATTTGATTGGCAGAGTGAAATCGACGAATATCACCAAGTTCGCCAATAATACTTGTCGCTGTGGTTTCAGCTATTCCAGGAATAGAGAGTAGAATCTCGTATTCTGGCAAAGATTGAGCCAATGTTACCATCTCCTCTAAAACACCTTGTCTGTGTTCAGAAAGCCTAAGTAACTCCCTTGCATAGTATTTGACCTCTTCTATCACTGGAGAGGTTTTTTTGACCGCACAATAAGACTGATTAGCTAGTTTTGTAAGCTTATCTACTAAGTAAGTCACACGTTTTTCAGAGATGCGTTTTGCCGTAGACTGACGGATGGTAGCTGTTAATGTGGCGTCATCCGACTCCAGTACAAAACTATTACATGGAAAAGTTATTACCAAGTTCCAATATTGTTCCCCAGTTGGTGCTGACAAGATGTTTTCCAATTCAGGAAAAGTGACCTGTAAAACCTTGTGCAGACGGTTTTTAGCGCAGACAATGTCCTCAGTAAGATTCTGATAGAAACGACTGAGATCGCGTAATTCTTGGTAAAGCGCTTCTTGGACATAGCTTGGTTTACGATTGAGGATGAACTGAGACATAGCTAGTTTTTCAGCGTCAATCTTATCGGTTTTACGTACTCGTAAGCTATCTAGTTGTTTTTTGGATTCTAAAGGATTGAGCCGTGTATAAGCGTAACTATTATCCTCAAAGAAGGCCTGAAGACGACGAGAATAGACACCAGTCGCCTCGAAGACAATCTCTGGCTGGTGAACAGTCTTCAAGTCCCCAAGTAGTCGATTAAATCCGACTGCATTATTGGGTATGGTATAGCCATGTACTTTTTCTCCATTGACCAAGATGGCTACTTCTGAACTTGCTTTACTCACGTCAATACCAAAAACTACTCGCATGATATTACCTCTTTGTCTTGAATGATTCCTTGCTTTAGTGATGCCATTTTCAATACTCGACGTTTTTCGTCCCACATACTTTGATAACATTCTTCCTAAAACAGGTGTCTTGTCAGTTTTAGTTACGACGTCTAGCGCCAAAGGACTTATCGACTTAACAAGACACCACTACTTTAACATAACGAAAAAAGTAGTGAGTACTTTCTCCCGTCGGAGATTTCCTCACTACTAATCTTAGTATGTTTT
>NZ_BAABOB010000019.1:0-1820 GCF_054785155.1 Streptococcus parasalivarius | reverse complement strand
CCATCGTCGAAAGTAGCTGGAACGTCATCGTTCATTGGCACACGGCTGTCGCCTTCAGTAAATTCAGGCTTACCTGTTTGGGTTTGACCTTGTTTACCTGTTGTTTCAACTGGTGTCGCTGTCGGTGTTACAGGAGTTACTGTTGGGGTGTACTTAGCTGTAGCTGGTGTACCATTCTTATCTACACGTTTAACGGTTACACCTGTACCTTCTCCTGTGAATGATTTTTCTGGGACGAAGGTTACTGTGCCATCAGGAGCTACAGTGTAAGCACCTTCTCCTAGAATAACTTTAGTTGTTGAGCCATCTTCAAAGGTTGCTGGTACATCATCATCCATTGGGATTGCAGGGTTACCAGGTGTGAAGCTTGGTGTACCTGTTTGAGTTTGACCTTGGATGTCTGTAGATGTTGCAGGATCAGCAGTTGGGACAACTGGAGTGATCTTCGGTGTGTAAGTTGTTTCTACTCTTGTACCATTTGTATCAGCTGCTTGAACCTTAACTGGAACCACATCACCTGAATAAGATTTGTCTGTTGGTGTGAAGGTCACAACACCTGTTTCTTTATCAACGGTGAAGGTACCGATCACGTCACCTGCTGGTGATTTCGCATCTACTGATGCTGCTGGCTGACCATTTTCATCAAGAAGAGTAATGGTATCCTTATCAATTGGTGCAACTGGGTCACCTTCAGTGAAGGTTACTGTTCCAGTTTGAACCACACCTTGAGGTGCTTCAGATTCAGCAGGAGTTGCTGTTGGAGTTACTGGTGTCACAGTTGGTGTGTACTTAGCAGTAACTGGAGTACCGTTCTTATCGACACGTTTAACCGTTACGCCTGTACCTTCTCCAGTGAATGATTTTTCTGGAACAAATGTTACGGTTCCGTCTGGAGCAACTGTGTAAGTTCCTTCACCAGGAACGGTCTTCGTAGTTGAGCCATCTTCAAATGTTGCAGGCGTATCATCATCCATTGGAACATTTGGATTACCTGGTGTGAAGGTTGGTGTACCTGTTTGCGTTTGACCTTGTTTGTCAGTGGATGTTGTATCTTCTGCTGTTGGTGTAACTGGTGTTACGGTTGGTGTATAAGTTGCAGAAGCTTTTGTTCCGTTCTTATCTTCACGAACTACTGTTACAGCTGGTGCAGTACCGACGAATGATTTTTCTGGTACGAAGGTTACTGTTCCATCTGCTGCTACTGTGTAAGTACCAACACCGTCTACAGTCTTAGTCGTTGAGCCATCGTCAAACGTTGCTGGAACATCATCGTTCATTGGCACACGGCTATCGCCTTCAGTAAATACAGGTTTACCAGTTTGTGTAGCACCTTGGATATCTGTAGTTTCAACTGGTGTTGCAGTTGGAGTTACTGGTGTCACAGTTGGTGTGTACTTCGCTGTGATTTCAGTACCATTCTTATCCACGCGTTTCACTGTTACACCTGAAGCAGTTCCAGTGAATGATTTTTCAGGAACGAAGGTTACTGTTCCGTCAGTTGCTACTGTGTAAGTTCCTTCACCATCGACAGTCTTCGTAGTTGAGCCATCTTCGAAGGTAGCTGGAGTATCTTCATCGATTGGAACATTTGGATTTCCTTCGGTGAAGGTTGGTTTACCTGTTTGAGTGGCACCTTGGATATCTGTCGTTGTTGCATCTTCAGAAGTTGGTACAACTGGAGTGATCTTAGGTGTGTAAGTTGTTTCAGCAACTGTTCCGTTTGTATCTTTACCTTGAACCTTAACTGGAACCACATCACCTGAGTAAGATTTATCCGTTGGGGTGAAGGTCACAACACCTGTTTCTTTATCAACAGTGAA
>NZ_BAABOB010000018.1:0-2106 GCF_054785155.1 Streptococcus parasalivarius | reverse complement strand
ATACCACATACTTAACAGTAGATGTGACATCTTTCTTCCATTGATCTGTCGCTGGGTACTTAGGACTGTTTGGATCATTTGGATTGATTGGATCTGTTGGGTTATGTGGATCATTTGGTCCTACTGGTGTTTCACCATGTTTCAAGGTTACTGTCCATGTTTGGTCTACTGAAGCATCAGTATCGAAATGAGCATCTTTTGGAAACTCATCGCTAACGAGAACATAACCACGATCTTCATAGTACTTAATCTTGTCCGCAGTTGAGTAGTTGATAGCTTCACCTGATTTACCACCGACTTGATCATTGGCAAGGGTTTGACCTGTTGTTTGATCGACGTACGTGATCACTGCTTTTTGATCTGCTTTAACATAAACAATCTTCGTATCTTGTGAAATTCGATCTGGATCACTTTCATCATTTGGTTCAATAGTTTTATCAACAATATTGTAACCCCATGCTTGTGGTTGTTCTTCCTTAATCACATATCCTGTTGGTGCATCTGGAATTTTAGTTTCTGCTGCTTCTCTAGGATTTGATGGATTATTGTTGTATGTTACAGAACTTGAATTAGGAATAACATTTCCATCTTCATCTACCTGAATAATCTTACCAAGTGGTTTATAAGTTACAACATCTTCAGCATTAGGATTGGTAGGAGTGACTGTTTTACTACCTGCTTCAGACTTGTCAGCGTAGTAACCAGAAACTACTGGAACACTTTCCCTACCGTAAGTATGACTCTTTTCAGTCCATGTTGTTGTACCATCAGCTTGATTCTTCTTACCTGTGAAAGTATAGTCATTTTGAATCTTATCCGAAGGCACCTGAGCTTTACCATCTGTACTTGTGTACTTAACAGTTTGTTTTGTTGGTTGCGTCACATCATTTGTTTTTGGTACATAGATGATTGGCGTATCTTCCCCTGGTTTGTCAGGTGTTACAGGTGTTCCTGGTTGGATTGGTTGACCTGGTTTGCTTGGATCTTTTGGATCTGGCAAGTATGGCTTGTAACCTGGAACATCTGGCACAACCGGTTGACCTGGTTTCGTTGGATCTGTTGGATCGTTTGGATACTTCACTTCTGGTGTTGATGGGAAGTTTGGATCGTTTGGTGTTTCTGGTTTTGGAACCAAGCTTCCAAGCGGTTTATAAGTAACCGTTTCTTCAAGATTATCTTGGGTAACCGTCTTAGTTGGAACGCTTGCTTTATCCGCATAGTAGCCAGTAACACTTGGTGTTGGAACTGCATCATAGTTAGCCTTATTCGCTGTCCATGGTGCATCAGGGTTAAGAACCTTACCTGTAACTTTATCAAGATTTAATGTACGTGTCCATTGTGCATTTTGAACATTATCAGCTGGGGCAGTTGCCTTACCATCTGATACCACATACTTAACCGTTGATGTGACATCTTTCTTCCATTGATCTGTCGCAGGGTATTTTGGACTGTTTGGATCATTTGGATTGATTGGATCTGTTGGATTATGTGGATCGTTTGGTCCAACTGGAGTTTCACCATGTTTCAAAGTTACTGTCCAAGTTTGATCAACAGATGCATCTGTGTCATAAGTAGCTCCTGCTGGGAACTCATCATTCACAAGAACATAACCACGATCTTGGTATTTCTTGATTTTAGCTGCAGTTGAGTAGTCAATAGCTTCGCCAGATTTACCAGAAACTTGATCATTTTCAAGTGTTGTACCAGTATTTTGATCTACGTACTTGATAACAGCTTTTTGTTCTGCCTTACGGTAGACAACAGGTGTATCAGATCCTGGGTCATTAGGTGTTACACTTGGAGTGTCTGTCACATAACCTGGGATAACTGGAGTTGGAGTCTCACCACCCTTAGTTGGATCTTGTGGATCATTGTTGTACTGTGGAGTTGGTGCACTTGGAATTGGTGTATTGGTTTCATCAACTGGGATGATCTTACCAAGTGGTTTATAAGTAACCTTATCCGTAACTTCTGGTTGGTCTGGAGTAACTGTCTTAGATCCAGCTTCCTTCTTATCGGCATAGTAATGTTCAACAACTGGAACTGTTTCTTTACCATAAGTGTGATTAGGTTGATCCCATGTTGTTGTACCATTTTTTTGTTTAC
>NZ_BAABOB010000017.1:0-5047 GCF_054785155.1 Streptococcus parasalivarius | reverse complement strand
AGACCTTTGAGAACTGAATAAGAAACCAAGTGCAGGGTTATGATAGAAGAAATTATAACCTGTCAATTTACAAGAATAAATCGTCAGATGACGGTAATGAGTTAACGCTCGAACAATTATTAAATTTTTAATGAGAGTTTGATCCTGGCTCAGGACGAACGCTGGCGGCGTGCCTAATACATGCAAGTAGAACGCTGAAGAGAGGAGCTTGCTCTTCTTGGATGAGTTGCGAACGGGTGAGTAACGCGTAGGTAACCTGCCTTGTAGCGGGGGATAACTATTGGAAACGATAGCTAATACCGCATAACAATGAATGACACATGTCATTTATTTGAAAGGGGCAATTGCTCCACTACAAGATGGACCTGCGTTGTATTAGCTAGTAGGTGAGGTAACGGCTCACCTAGGCGACGATACATAGCCGACCTGAGAGGGTGATCGGCCACACTGGGACTGAGACACGGCCCAGACTCCTACGGGAGGCAGCAGTAGGGAATCTTCGGCAATGGGGGCAACCCTGACCGAGCAACGCCGCGTGAGTGAAGAAGGTTTTCGGATCGTAAAGCTCTGTTGTAAGTCAAGAACGAGTGTGAGAGTGGAAAGTTCACACTGTGACGGTAGCTTACCAGAAAGGGACGGCTAACTACGTGCCAGCAGCCGCGGTAATACGTAGGTCCCGAGCGTTGTCCGGATTTATTGGGCGTAAAGCGAGCGCAGGCGGTTTGATAAGTCTGAAGTTAAAGGCTGTGGCTCAACCATAGTTCGCTTTGGAAACTGTCAAACTTGAGTGCAGAAGGGGAGAGTGGAATTCCATGTGTAGCGGTGAAATGCGTAGATATATGGAGGAACACCGGTGGCGAAAGCGGCTCTCTGGTCTGTAACTGACGCTGAGGCTCGAAAGCGTGGGGAGCGAACAGGATTAGATACCCTGGTAGTCCACGCCGTAAACGATGAGTGCTAGGTGTTGGATCCTTTCCGGGATTCAGTGCCGCAGCTAACGCATTAAGCACTCCGCCTGGGGAGTACGACCGCAAGGTTGAAACTCAAAGGAATTGACGGGGGCCCGCACAAGCGGTGGAGCATGTGGTTTAATTCGAAGCAACGCGAAGAACCTTACCAGGTCTTGACATCCCGATGCTATTTCTAGAGATAGAAAGTTACTTCGGTACATCGGTGACAGGTGGTGCATGGTTGTCGTCAGCTCGTGTCGTGAGATGTTGGGTTAAGTCCCGCAACGAGCGCAACCCCTATTGTTAGTTGCCATCATTCAGTTGGGCACTCTAGCGAGACTGCCGGTAATAAACCGGAGGAAGGTGGGGATGACGTCAAATCATCATGCCCCTTATGACCTGGGCTACACACGTGCTACAATGGTTGGTACAACGAGTTGCGAGTCGGTGACGGCAAGCTAATCTCTTAAAGCCAATCTCAGTTCGGATTGTAGGCTGCAACTCGCCTACATGAAGTCGGAATCGCTAGTAATCGCGGATCAGCACGCCGCGGTGAATACGTTCCCGGGCCTTGTACACACCGCCCGTCACACCACGAGAGTTTGTAACACCCGAAGTCGGTGAGGTAACCTTTTGGAGCCAGCCGCCTAAGGTGGGATAGATGATTGGGGTGAAGTCGTAACAAGGTAGCCGTATCGGAAGGTGCGGCTGGATCACCTCCTTTCTAAGGAAAAACGGAATGTACTTGAGTTTCTTATTTAGTTTTGAGAGGTCTTGTGGGGCCTTAGCTCAGCTGGGAGAGCGCCTGCTTTGCACGCAGGAGGTCAGCGGTTCGATCCCGCTAGGCTCCATTGAATCGAAAGATTCAAGTATTGTCCATTGAAAATTGAATATCTATATCAAATTCCATATGTAATTAATTACATATAGATAGTAACAAGAAAATAAACCGAAACGCTGTGAATATTTAATGAGTTAGGTCGAAAGACCAAAATAAGGTTAAGTTAATAAGGGCGCACGGTGGATGCCTTGGCACTAGAAGCCGATGAAGGACGTGACTAACGACGAAATGCTTTGGGGAGCTGTAAGTGAGCAATGATCCAGAGATGTCCGAATGGGGGAACCCGGCAGGTAATGCCTGTCACTCATTACTGTTAAGGTAATGTAGAGGAAGACGCAGTGAACTGAAACATCTAAGTAGCTGCAGGAAGAGAAAGCAAAAGCGATTGCCTTAGTAGCGGCGAGCGAAACGGCAAGAGGGCAAACCGAAGAGTTTACTCTTCGGGGTTGTAGGACTGCAACGTGGACTTAAAGATTATAGAAGAACTACCTGGGAAGGTAGGCCAAAGAGAGTAATAGCCTCGTATTCGAAATAGTCTTTATACCTAGCAGTATCCTGAGTACGGCGAGACACGAGAAATCTCGTCGGAATCTGGGAGGACCATCTCCCAACCCTAAATACTCTCTAGTGACCGATAGTGAACCAGTACCGTGAGGGAAAGGTGAAAAGCACCCCGGGAGGGGAGTGAAATAGAACCTGAAACCGTGTGCCTACAACAAGTTCGAGCCCGTTAATGGGTGAGAGCGTGCCTTTTGTAGAATGAACCGGCGAGTTACGATATGATGCGAGGTTAAGTTGAAGAGACGGAGCCGTAGGGAAACCGAGTCTTAATAGGGCGCATTAGTATCATGTCGTAGACCCGAAACCATGTGACCTACCCATGAGCAGGTTGAAGGTGAGGTAAAACTCACTGGAGGACCGAACCAGGGCACGTTGAAAAGTGCTTGGATGACTTGTGGGTAGCGGAGAAATTCCAAACGAACTTGGAGATAGCTGGTTCTCTCCGAAATAGCTTTAGGGCTAGCGTCGATGTTAAGTCTCTTGGAGGTAGAGCACTGTTTGGGTGAGGGGTCCATCCCGGATTACCAATCTCAGATAAACTCCGAATGCCAACGAGATATAATCGGCAGTCAGACTGCGAGTGCTAAGATCCGTAGTCGAAAGGGAAACAGCCCAGACCACCAGCTAAGGTCCCAAAATATATGTTAAGTGGAAAAGGATGTGGGGTTGCACAGACAACTAGGATGTTAGCTTAGAAGCAGCTATTCATTCAAAGAGTGCGTAATAGCTCACTAGTCGAGTGACCCTGCGCCGAAAATGTACCGGGGCTAAAACATATTACCGAAGCTGTGGATACCTTTATAGGTATGGTAGGAGAGCGTTCTATGTGCGAAGAAGGTGTACCGTGAGGAGTGCTGGAGCGCATAGAAGTGAGAATGCCGGTATGAGTAGCGAAAGACAGGTGAGAATCCTGTCCACCGTAAGACTAAGGTTTCCAGGGGAAGGCTCGTCCGCCCTGGGTTAGTCGGGACCTAAGGAGAGACCGAAAGGTGTATCCGATGGACAACAGGTTGATATTCCTGTACTAGAGTATATAGTGATGGAGGGACGCAGTAGGCTAACTAAACCAGACGATTGGAAGTGTCTGGCCAAGCAGTGAGGTGTGATATGAGTCAAATGCTTATATCTATAACATTGAGCTGTGATGGGGAGCGAAGTTTAGTAGCGAAGTTAGTGATGTCACACTGCCAAGAAAAGCTTCTAGCGTTAATTATACTCTACCCGTACCGCAAACCGACACAGGTAGTCGAGGCGAGTAGCCTCAGGTGAGCGAGAGAACTCTCGTTAAGGAACTCGGCAAAATGGCCCCGTAACTTCGGGAGAAGGGGCGCTGACTTATGGTCAGCCGCAGTGAATAGGCCCAAGCAACTGTTTATCAAAAACACAGCTCTCTGCTAAATCGTAAGATGATGTATAGGGGGTGACGCCTGCCCGGTGCTGGAAGGTTAAGAGGAGTGCTTAGCGTAAGCGAAGGTATGAATTGAAGCCCCAGTAAACGGCGGCCGTAACTATAACGGTCCTAAGGTAGCGAAATTCCTTGTCGGGTAAGTTCCGACCCGCACGAAAGGCGTAATGATTTGGGCACTGTCTCAACGAGAGACTCGGTGAAATTTTAGTACCTGTGAAGATGCAGGTTACCCGCGACAGGACGGAAAGACCCCATGGAGCTTTACTGCAGTTTGATATTGAGTATCTGTACCACATGTACAGGATAGGTAGGAGCCTATGACCTCGGGACGCCAGTTTCGAGTGAGGCGTTGTTGGGATACTACCCTTGTGTTATGGCTACTCTAACCCAGATAGGTTATCCCTATCGGAGACAGTGTCTGACGGGCAGTTTGACTGGGGCGGTCGCCTCCTAAAAGGTAACGGAGGCGCCCAAAGGTTCCCTCAGAATGGTTGGAAATCATTCGCAGAGTGTAAAGGTATAAGGGAGCTTGACTGCGAGAGCTACAACTCGAGCAGGGACGAAAGTCGGGCTTAGTGATCCGGTGGTTCCGCATGGAAGGGCCATCGCTCAACGGATAAAAGCTACCCTGGGGATAACAGGCTTATCTCCCCCAAGAGTTCACATCGACGGGGAGGTTTGGCACCTCGATGTCGGCTCGTCGCATCCTGGGGCTGTAGTCGGTCCCAAGGGTTGGGCTGTTCGCCCATTAAAGCGGCACGCGAGCTGGGTTCAGAACGTCGTGAGACAGTTCGGTCCCTATCCGTCGCGGGCGTAGGAAATTTGAGAGGATCTGCTCCTAGTACGAGAGGACCAGAGTGGACTTACCGCTGGTGTACCAGTTGTTCTGCCAAGAGCATCGCTGGGTAGCTATGTAGGGAAGGGATAAACGCTGAAAGCATCTAAGTGTGAAGCCCACCTCAAGATGAGATTTCCCATGATTTTATATCAGTAAGAGCCCTGAGAGATGATCAGGTTGATAGGTTAGAAGTGGAAGTGTGGTGACACATGTAGCGGACTAATACTAATAGCTCGAGGACTTATCCAAAGAAAGTAACTGAGACATATTGACAACGATTTGGTTTCTTGATACAGTATAGATATTCAATTTTGAGTTGAGAATACTCAGAGTTAAGTGACGATAGCCTAGGAGATACACCTGTTCCCATGCCGAACACAGAAGTTAAGCCCTAGTACGCCTGATGTAGTTGGGGGTTGCCCCCTGTTAGATACGGTAGTCGCTTAGCG
>NZ_BAABOB010000016.1:0-5793 GCF_054785155.1 Streptococcus parasalivarius | reverse complement strand
CTGATGTAGTTGGGGGTTGCCCCCTGTTAGATACGGTAGTCGCTTAGCGCAAAGGGAGTTTAGCTCAGCTGGGAGAGCATCTGCCTTACAAGCAGAGGGTCAGCGGTTCGATCCCGTTAACTCCCATTAAGCGGGTGTAGTTTAGTGGTAAAACTACAGCCTTCCAAGCTGTTGTCGCGAGTTCGATTCTCGTCACCCGCTTTATTTGGAAACAAATAACCAAGCATTAGCTTGGGCGCGTAGCTCAGATGGTTAGAGCGCACGCCTGATAAGCGTGAGGTCGGTGGTTCGATTCCACTCGTGCCCATTATATGGTCCGTTGGTCAAGGGGTTAAGACACCGCCTTTTCACGGCGGTAACACGGGTTCGAATCCCGTACGGACTATATTTTATGGAGGATTACCCAAGTCCGGCTGAAGGGAACGGTCTTGAAAACCGTCAGGCGTGTAAAAGCGTGCGTGGGTTCGAATCCCACATCCTCCTTATAATTAACGCGGGATGGAGCAGCTAGGTAGCTCGTCGGGCTCATAACCCGAAGGTCGTAGGTTCAAATCCTGCTCCCGCAATATGGCTCGGTAGCTCAGTTGGTAGAGCAATGGATTGAAGCTCCATGTGTCGGCGGTTCGATTCCGTCTCGCGCCATTTGTTTATATTTTGGAAGGGTAGCGAAGAGGCTAAACGCGGCGGACTGTAAATCCGCTCCTTCGGGTTCGGGGGTTCGAATCCCTCCCCTTCCATAGTTACGGGCATAGTTTAAAGGTAGAACTAAGGTCTCCAAAACCTTCAGTGTGGGTTCAATTCCTACTGCCCGTGTTAGTAAAGTGGCGAATGTGGTGAAGTGGTTAACACATCAGATTGTGGCTCTGACATTCGGGGGTTCGATTCCCCTCATTCGCCTATATATTTGGGGTATAGCCAAGCGGTAAGGCAAGGGACTTTGACTCCCTCATGCGTTGGTTCGAATCCAGCTACCCCAGTTATACTTTGCCGGCGTGGCGGAATTGGCAGACGCGCTGGACTCAAAATCCAGTGTCCGCAAGGACGTGCCGGTTCGACCCCGGCCGCCGGTATAAGTTACACTCCTTTAGGAGTGTTTTTTTGTCTATAGGAGTTTAATTTTTATGTCTGATAAATTTCAGCTTCTCTTAAAACAAATTCGTTTTCCTGAGGAACACGATGCTTTTAAAGAAATTAAAGATGGTTCTATCGAAACAGTAAAACTATTTAAATCAAAACGGCAGTGGTTTTTTGTTTTTTCTTTTCCTAGTGTTCTTTCTTATGAGTCTTTTGTGCTTTTTGATAGTTTACTTCATTCTTCCTTCAATTCTTTAGGTGCCAAAGCTTCTTTTGAGATTCGTTTACTTTCTACTTCTTGCGATGATTCTTTACTTGGAGATTATTTTTCATATGCCTTAGATAGTTTAAAAGTTTCTCACTTCTCTATTTATTCTTTATTCTCAAATCTAAAGGTTGAGATTTTAAATAATAGTATTTGTGTTAAGGCTCCAGCGCATATTATTAAAGAAAATTTACAGGATAGATTTATTTCTTTGATTTCTAAATCTCTTTCTCAAGTTGGTTTATCTGACGTATCAATTTCTGTTCTTGAAGATAAGGAAGCGTCATCTTCTTTAGAAGAGGCTTACGAAACAAACAAGGTTTCTTTACAAGAACAAGCTGAATCTCAGGCAAGACAGGCTCTCCAATCTATTCTTGAGAGTGCTCCAGCACCGAAACCTGTGAACGAACCGGCCCAAAATTTTGCTGAGAAACAAAGTCAACGTCAAGCTAGTTTTGATAAGGCTGAAATAACGCCAATGGTTGATATTAATTCTGAAGAGAATCGTGTTGTTTTTGAAGGATATATTTTTGATGTAGAGCAACGTGAAACTAAGACGGGTCGAATTATTATTAATTTCAAGGTAACTGATTATACCTCTAGTTTTGCAATGCAGCGCTGGGTCAAAGATAGTGATGAGCTTGCTAAGTTCGATATGATAAAAAAGGGGAACTGGGTAAGAGTTCGCGGTCGTATTGAGAATAATCCTTTCACTCATAGTCTGACAATGAATGTACAAGATATCAAAGAGATTTCGCACACACCTCGCAAGGATTTGATGCCTGAGGGACAAAAGCGAGTGGAATTTCATGCACATACTAACATGTCGACTATGGATGCCATGCCAACTGTGGAAGAGCTTATTGATACTGCTGCTTCTTGGGGGCACCCAGCTGTTGCTATAACTGATCACGCTAATGTTCAGAGTTTTCCTCATGGCTACCATAGGGCTAAGAAAGCTGGTATTAAAGCTATTTTTGGTCTTGAAGCCAATCTTGTTGAGGATAAAGTTCCTATTGTTTATAATTCCCAGAATTTGGAATTAAAAGAAGCAACTTATGTTGTATTTGACGTTGAGACAACGGGCTTGTCTGCTGTTCATAATGATTTGATTCAGATTGCGGCATCAAAAATGCATAAAGGTAATATTATTGAGCAATTTGATGAATTTATAGACCCAGGGCATCCTCTTTCTGCTTTTACTACTGAGTTGACAGGTATTACTGATAATCATGTAAAAGGTGCTAAACCTTTAGTCCAAGTTTTACAGGAGTTTCAAGAATTCTGTCAAGGAACTGTGCTAGTAGCCCATAATGCGACCTTTGACGTTGGTTTTATGAATGCCAATTATGAAAGACATCAGTTACCAACAATTTCACAACCAGTTATTGATACTTTAGAATTTGCACGAAATCTTTATCCTGAGTATAAGCGTCATGGTTTGGGTCCTTTGACGAAGCGGTTTGGTGTGGCTTTGGATCACCACCACATGGCCAATTATGATGCGGAAGCAACGGGCCGTTTGTTGTTTATCTTCATAAAAGATGTGTTTGATAAGCACGGTTTGACTAATTTGGAACAGTTGAACACGGATTTGGTTTCGGAAGATTCGTATAAAAAGTCTCGTGTTAAACATGCGACGCTGTATGTTCAGAATCAAACTGGCTTGAAGAATATCTTTAAGTTGGTAAGTTTATCAAATGTCTCATACTTTGAGGGGGTAGCACGTATTCCTCGTACGGTCTTAGATGAGTATCGTGAGGGAATCATTGTAGGTTCTGCTTGTGCTGATGGTGAGGTTTTTGATACGCTTCTGTCTCATGGTATTGACAAGGCAGTTGAAGTTGCTAAATATTATGACTTTATTGAAGTTATGCCACCAGCGATTTATGCACCATTGATTGCGAAGGACTTAATTAAGGATGAGGTGGCTATAGAACAACTGATTCGAGATCTGATTGAAGTTGCTAATCGTCTGGACAAGCCTGTGCTTGCTACAGGAAATGTACATTATATCAATCCTGAGGATGCGATTTATCGTGAAATCATTGTTCGTGCTTTGGGACAAGGAGCAATGATTAATAGGCCAATCGGTAAGGGAGAAAATGCGAAACCTGCTCCTTTACCTGAAGCGCATTTTAGAACAACGAATGAGATGCTAGATGACTTTGCCTTTTTGGGAAAAGACTTAGCCTATGAAATTGTTGTAACTAATACGCAGGCTATGGCAGACCAAATTGAAGAGGTCGAGGTTGTCAAAAAAGACTTGTACACACCTTTCATTGATCGTGCGGAAGAACAGGTTGCGGAGATGACATATGCTAGAGCGTTTGAGCTCTATGGTAATCCTTTGCCTGATATTATTGATCTGCGAATTGAGAAAGAGTTGTCCTCAATTCTTGGTAATGGTTTTGCCGTAATTTACCTGGCTTCGCAGATGCTGGTTAACCGTTCAAATGAACGTGGGTACCTAGTTGGTTCGCGTGGATCTGTCGGTTCTAGTTTTGTTGCGACGATGATTGGAATTACTGAGGTTAATCCAATGCCGCCACACTATTTATGTCCTAAATGTCAACACTCAGAGTTCATTACAGATGGTTCTTATGGATCTGGCTTCGATTTGCCTGATAAGGAGTGTTCAGAATGTGGAACAGAGTATAAAAAAGATGGTCAGGATATTCCTTTCGAGACCTTCCTAGGTTTTGATGGGGATAAGGTTCCGGATATCGATTTGAACTTTTCCGGTGATGATCAACCATCAGCCCACTTGGATGTTCGTGATATTTTTGGAGAGCAATATGCTTTTCGTGCTGGAACAGTAGGTACTGTTGCAGATCGGACGGCTTATGGTTTTGTCAAAGGTTACGAACGTGACTACAATAAGTTTTACCGTGATGCCGAGGTCGATCGTCTGGCCATGGGTGCCGCTGGGGTTAAGCGAAACACAGGTCAGCACCCGGGTGGTATCGTTGTTATTCCAAATTATATGGATGTCTATGATTTCACACCTGTTCAATATCCGGCCGATGATGTAACGGCTGCCTGGCAGACGACTCACTTTAACTTCCACGATATTGATGAGAATGTGTTGAAGCTTGATATTCTGGGACATGATGATCCGACTATGATTCGTAAGTTGCAGGATTTATCGGGAATTGATCCCAAAGATATTCGAGCAGATGATCCAGATGTGATGAAACTTTTTTCAGGGACTGAAATTTTGGGGGTTACACCTGAACAGATTGGGACACCAACGGGAATGTTGGGAATCCCTGAGTTTGGGACTAACTTTGTTCGTGGTATGGTCGACGAGACGCATCCGACGACCTTTGCGGAACTCTTACAGTTATCTGGTTTGTCCCATGGTACAGACGTTTGGTTGGGTAATGCACAAGATTTGATCAAGGAAGGTATTGCCACTCTGAAAACCGTTATCGGTTGTCGTGACGATATTATGGTATACCTAATGCATGCGGGATTAGATCCTAAGAAGTCCTTCACCATTATGGAACGTGTGCGTAAGGGAATGTGGTTGAAAATTTCTGAAGAAGAGCGAAATGGCTATATTCAAGCCATGCGTGAAAATAATGTTCCAGACTGGTATATTGAATCTTGTGGTAAAATCAAATACATGTTCCCTAAAGCCCATGCGGCAGCCTACGTTATGATGGCCCTGCGTGTAGCTTATTTCAAAGTGCACCATCCTATTTATTACTATTGTGCCTACTTTTCAATTCGAGCTAAAGCATTCGAGCTTAAAACGATGTCTTCGGGTCTTGATGCTGTTAAAGCTCGAATGGAAGATATTAAGGAGAAGCGCCAACGAAATGAAGCGACTAATGTTGAAAATGACTTATTTACGACCCTTGAAATTGTCAATGAAATGTTAGAGCGTGGCTTTACCTTTGGCCAGTTAGATCTTTATAAGAGTCAGGCAACTGAATTTCTGATTGAAGGAGATACCTTGATTCCACCGTTTATTGCACTTGAAGGTTTGGGTGAGAACGTTGCTAAGCAAGTGGTTGCTGCGCGTGAAGAAGGGGAGTTCCTTTCCAAAACAGAATTGCGTAAACGAGGAGGTCTATCATCAACCCTAGTTGAAAAATTGGATGAAATGGGAATCCTAGGAAATATGCCAGAAGATAATCAATTAAGTCTTTTTGATGATTTCTTTTAATAGCTAAAGAGAATTGTCATCAACTTTGAGAGAATGGAGTCAGTCTCCGTTCTCTTTTTATGTGACTTTAAGTCCGTTTCGCTCCCAAGGTGCGAAACAAATAAACCACCCGCTATGCGGGTGCGCATCGAAGGTTATACCGTCATAACAAAAAAAACTCCAAACGAGTTACAATATAGGTGTTCAAGCCAATTGTAAAACGAAAGGAGTTAAGACTATGTCGCAAAAAGCTCACAGTTTATCACATACAAAATGGATGTGTAAGTACCACATTGTA
>NZ_BAABOB010000015.1:0-6647 GCF_054785155.1 Streptococcus parasalivarius | reverse complement strand
AACACGCCAATTTAAAATATAAATTTGGTAACAGACATTTTTGGGCAGAAGGTTATTATGTAAGTACGGTAGGACTTAATGAAGCCACAATTAAGAAATATATTCAGGAACAAGAGAAGCATGATATGGCTTTGGACAAATTAAGCGTAAAAGAATATGAAAATCCCTTCAGGGATAATGGTAAGTAATGCGAATGCCTCTTTGAGAGGCTTGTGACGAGTCAAAAGCAATAAGGCTTGAACAAAGTGAAAGCCAGCGTCTTTAGGCGCTGGCTGGTATTATGGGCTTATAGCCCTTGATCAAACCACCCGTTAGACGGGTGGTTATGATTTTTTGTATTGAAAAGGCTTTAGTCCCCTATTTTCTAAAAAAAATGCTATCATAGAAGAGATATCCTAACGAAAAGGAAACAGTAACATTGAGATTAGACAAATATTTAAAAGTATCACGAATTATCAAACGCCGTCCAGTTGCTAAAGAAGTGGCTGATAAAGGGCGTATAAAAGTAAATGGTGTACTCGCTAAGTCATCTACAGATTTAAAAATTGGTGACCAAGTGGAAGTTCGTTTTGGAAATAAACTCTTGACTGTCCGTGTTCTAGAAATGAAAGATAGTACGAAAAAAGAAGATGCGGCAAAAATGTACGAGATTATAAGTGAAACAAGGATTGAAGCAGATGAGCAAGAAGCCTAATATTGTACAGCTTACGAATGATTACATTGATAATGCCAATCAAGAGCAACGATTAGAGCGTGCCGAACATGAGCAAAGGAATCGCTTTATGGGGTGGATTCTCTTTGTGGTTGTTTTACTCTTCATCTTGCCAACCTACAATCTGGTTGAGACCTATATGAATATCAAGCAGCAAGAGAAGGAAGTCTTGTCGCTTCAGAAAGACTATGATAAATTGTCAGATCAGACAAAGGAACGAAAGGATTTGGCTAAGAAACTTAAGGATGATGCTTTCGCCGAGAAATATGCGCGTGCTAAGTACTATTATTCACGTGAAGGAGAGTCTATCTATCCTGTACCAAGCTTATTACCCTAATGAAAGATTTACTTAAAACTGTAGAAACTTTTTTAACCTATTCAGAAGCCAAGTTAGAGGAACTATCAGAAAAAAATCAGCAACTTAAAACGGAATTACCGAGGAAAGAGGAGGTGAAGAAACAAGCATGAAAAAGCTTTTAATAGCTGCAACTGTTGTGCTTGTATCTTCTAGCCCTCTAGTCCTACTTCCTATGGAGAAGGAGTTAGCTCTGACCCCAAAACAGGTTCAAAAATTGACTCAAAATACTACAGCTAGCTTGAGTCAATTTAAACAGATTCCTAAAAATCCAAGAACGATAACAAATATCCTAACTTATAAGAACAAGGAATTAACCGAATTTAAAACCAGTATCCAAGCGGATACCAAACTATCGATTTCTGCTATTTTTTGGAACGCAAAAGGTGAACCTGTTTTCCAACTTCAAGATGGTGATTATGTAGCCGCTAGTCAGAAATCAATTGTGGATGATAGTATCTATAATCAAAAACCAGTAGATATGACCTTCTGGACTAAAGATGGTTTAACGGTATACAAAGAACCTTACGTGTTAGGAACCGAAAAAGCTGACTCTAAACTCGCTAGTTTCAAACCTATTAAGGTTAGCCAAGCAGCTCAGACGCATGCAGGGACCTACTATTTGGTAGACGGAGAGGGGTGGATTAACGCTTCTGATTTATCAACGACTGATAATCGCATCGAGTCTGTTCAAAAAGTCCTTAATGAGAAGTATAACAATCAAGAGCGCATTTCAGTTTATGTTAAACAGCTTGATACGAACCGAGTAGCTGCTATCAATGACGAAAAAAGCATGTATGCAGCTAGCGTAGCCAAGCTAGGAGTACTCTATTATGCACAGGAACGTCTGTCTCAAAAGAAATTAGCATTATCAGATGAGTATCAATATACCTCTGCTGTGAATGGTTTTCCAGGTGCCTATGATCCAGATGGTTCTGGAAAGATTAGTAAGATGCCTGATGATAAGAATTATAGCTTGGAAAATCTGTTAAAGGCTGTAGCCCAAAACTCAGATAATGTAGCGACAAATATATTAGGTTATTATGTAGCCAATCAGTATGATAAAGCCTTCCAAAAATCAGTAGATAAAGCCGCAGCGACCTCGTGGAATATGGATAAAAAGGAGCTGACTGCTAGAGCCGCAGGTACTTTGATGGAGGCTGTTTATAGACAAAATGGAGATATTATCAATTATCTTTCAAGCACGGACTATGATGGCGAACGTATTTCCAAAAACATTGATGTCCCTGTTGCACATAAAATAGGGGATGCCTACGACTTTAAACATGATGTCGCTATTGTTTATGCAGATTCTCCCTTTATTTTATCGATTTTTACGGATAAAGAAGGCTATGACAAAATCACCTCAATTGCAGATGATGTTTATGGAATTTTAAAATAATGACACAAAAATTGTTGCAAAGGATGCAAGCAAAAGGTTATTTTAACCAGCACAAGAAAATTTTAGTAGCAGTATCAGGTGGAGCAGACTCTATGAGTTTGCTGCACTTTTTGTATAACCATCAAAAAGATTTGGATATTCAGTTGGGGATTGCTCACGTTAATCATAAACAACGACAAGAGTCGGAGCATGAAGAAGCGTATTTACGTCATTGGGCAGAGGAACACAAGGTCCCTTTTCACTATAGTGCATTCTCAGGAAAGTTTTCAGAAAATGCTGCTCGCACCTTTCGCTATGAGTTTTTTAAGCAGCTCATGAAAGATTATGATTACTCTGCTCTTGTAACAGCCCATCATGCAGATGATCAGGCAGAGACAATTTTTATGAGACTGTTGAGAGGAAGTCGTTTAAGACACCTGACAGGAATTTCAGCTATCAGACCGTTTGGCACTGGTCAGCTTATTCGTCCCTTTTTGCATCTTACGAAAGCTCAGCTTCCCGTAACTTTCCATTTTGAGGATAGGAGTAAT
The DNA here is from genome assembly GCF_054785155.1 of Streptococcus parasalivarius. NCBI lineage: Bacteria > Bacillati > Bacillota > Bacilli > Lactobacillales > Streptococcaceae > Streptococcus > Streptococcus parasalivarius. The sequence goes on along the minus strand of NZ_BAABOB010000015.1, from coordinate 3,648 downwards.
ACGTCACTAGCCTACCTTCGGAATCGCATCAGACTGTCCTATCTTCCTACTTTATCTCAGGAAAATCCTAAAATTAAGGAGCACCTTTGTCTTTTAGCCGAGGAGATTGGTCTTATGGAGCAAGCTCTAGGGGAGTTAACAAAGGATATTAGTATCACTGATTTATCTGTTTTTCAGCAACAGTCAGATGCTGTCCAGCTCTTTCTTCTTCAGAATTATTTAGACTCCTTTCCTGATTTAAAGCTTTCTAAAGGCCAATTTAATCAATTGATAAGTTACCTAAGGAAAAACGCTTCAGGAAAGATGCCCCTAAAAAATGGTTACGAACTAGTAAAAACACAGACATATTTCTTGATAAGGAAAGAAGAGTCTATCTCTCTATCTTCTCCTTGTCTCTTAGAATTTGGAAAATCTGTTGAGTTTGAGGATTATACCTTGACTTTTTCAGAATTCAATGACGTTTCTAACACAGATGCTATTAGCATTTGGTCAGATGCCCCAATAGTGATTCGTCATAGAAAAGAAGGCGATAAGATTGACCTTGGTAGTCACCATAAAAAATTAAGACGACTGTTTATAGACAATAAGATTTTAGAGAAGGATCGTCAAAAAGCCATTGTAGGAGAACAAGATGGTCATATTATTTTTCTTTATGTTGCTGGGCGTCTCTATTTGAAAAAAAGACCTGAAAATGCTATACTTTATGGCACTGTAGTCATTTATAAGAATTTCTAATCAAATACCATGTTCAAATAACGATGATTGAAGTAAAAGTGGTATAATAACAGAATATTGACTTCGAGAAAGGGAACCCAAATGTTAGAAAAAGACATTAAAAAAGTCCTCTTTTCCCAAGAGGATATCGTAGTTAAAACTAAAGAACTAGGACAACAACTGACAGAGGATTATGCGGGGAAAAATCCTCTTCTAGTCTGTGTTTTGAAAGGTGCTGTTCCATTTATGGCAGAACTTATCAAACATATTGATACCCATATTGAGATGGACTTTATGGTCGTTTCAAGTTATGGTGGCGGAACTGTCAGCAGTGGTGAAGTAAAGATTCTTAAAGATGTTGACACTAATGTTGAAGGACGAGACATCATCTTTATTGAAGATATCATTGATACAGGTCGTACGCTCCTTTATCTTCGAGATATGTTCAAGTACCGTAAAGCCAATTCAGTCAAAATCGCAACTCTTTTTGATAAACCAGAGGGTCGTGTTGTTGATATTGAGGCAGATTACGTATGTTATGATGTCCCTAATGAATTTATCGTTGGTTTCGGACTAGACTATGATGAAAAATACCGTAACCTCCCTTATGTCGGTGTCCTAAAAGAAGAAATTTATACAAAATAAGTAAAGGTCTAATTAATTTATGAATAATAAAAATAATAATGGCTTCTTACGGAATGCTTTTCTCTACATCATAGTTATTATTGCGGTTGTAACTGGAGTACAATACTTTGCAGGAGGAAGCCAAAGCCCAAGTCAACAATTGTCTTACACACAGTTGCTTAAGAAAATTGAAGATGGTAAGGTAAAATCTATCACTTATCAGCCAGACGGTAGTATCATTGAAGTTAAAGGTAGCTACAAAAAGGCTGAGAAGGTTGATACTGACCTTAGTCTACCATTTTTAGGTGGTGCATCATCAGAGACACGTAGCTTTACGTCAACTGTGCTTCAGAATGAAACAACCATGCAGGCATTGCAATCAGCATCAGAAGCAGCTGATGTTAATGTTAAAATGATACGTGAAAGTTCAAGTGGTGCTTGGATTTCATATCTTTTTAGTTACATACCTTTGATTGGGATTGCCATTTTCTTCCTTTTCATGATGAATCAAGGTGGTAACCGTGGAGCTATGAACTTTGGCCGCAATCGTGCTAAGACACAATCAAAAGAGAATATTAAAGTTCGCTTTACAGATGTGGCTGGTGCTGAAGAAGAAAAAGAAGAACTGGTAGAAGTTGTAGATTTCCTCAAAAATCCACGTAAATATAAGGCACTGGGTGCACGTATCCCTAAAGGTGTCCTCCTTGAAGGTCCTCCAGGGACAGGTAAAACTCTTCTTGCTAAAGCTGTAGCTGGTGAAGCAGATGTTCCTTTCTTTAGTATCTCAGGTTCTGACTTTGTAGAGATGTTTGTCGGTGTCGGAGCAAGTCGTGTTCGTAGTCTTTTTGAAGACGCTAAAAAGGCTGAACGTGCTATTATCTTTATTGATGAAATCGATGCGGTTGGGCGTCGTCGTGGTACTGGAATGGGCGGTGGTAACGACGAACGCGAACAAACCCTTAACCAACTGTTGATTGAAATGGATGGTTTTGATGGAAATGAGAATATCATTGTCATTGCTGCAACCAACCGTAGTGATGTTCTTGACCCAGCCCTCCTACGTCCAGGACGTTTTGACCGTAAAGTTCTTGTCGGTCGCCCAGATGTAAAAGGCCGAGAAGCTATCTTGAAAGTTCATGCCAAAAATAAACCATTGGCTGAAGATGTTGACCTTAAGGTTGTGGCTCAACAAACTCCAGGTTTTGTCGGAGCCGACTTAGAGAATGTCTTGAATGAGGCAGCTCTAGTTGCAGCACGACGTAGTAAGACTAGAATTGATGCTAGTGATATCGATGAAGCAGAGGATCGTGTTATTGCCGGACCATCTAAGAAAGACCGCCAAGTTTCAGAACATGAACGTAAAGTTGTGGCTTACCATGAAGCAGGTCATACAATTGTTGGTTTAACACTTTCTAGCGCTCGTGATGTTCACAAGGTTACTATTGTTCCACGAGGTCGAGCAGGTGGTTATATGATTTCTCTACCAAAAGAGGATCAGATGTTGTCATCTAAAGATGAACTAAAAGAACAATTGGCAGGCCTTATGGGTGGACGCGTTGCAGAAGAAATTATTTTCAACGTTCAAACCTCAGGTGCTTCAAATGACTTTGAGCAAGCAACACAGCTGGCACGTGCAATGGTTACTGAATATGGTATGAGCGAAAAACTTGGACCAGTCCAATATGAGGGTAATCATGCGATGAATCCAGGACAATTTACGACAGATAAGTCTTACTCAGCTCATACAGCTCAACTTATTGACGAAGAAATTCGATCACTTTTAGTTGAGGCACACGATAAAGCGGCTGAAATTATCAATGCAAACCGAGAAACACATGCTCTCATTGCAGAAGCTTTGCTTAAGTATGAAACACTTGATGCTGCACAAATCAAGTCAATTTATGAGACTGGTAAGATGCCGGTGGATTCTCTTGGAGATTCAGAAGAAGATAACCATGCCCTATCTTACGATGAAGTCAAAGAAAGAATTGAAAATAAAAATAAAAATGAAGAAGAGTAAGGAGTTCTACTCTTCTTTTTTTTAAGTAAAATCGAGAGAAGAAATACCATTAAAAATCATTATAAAAAAAGAAAATTAAAATCACTGCAAATTATTGACAAGATAAGTCAGAGATGATATTATAAATAAGCTGCTTCGGAAGGGGCGGCGAACACGAGAAGTGAAAAAACTTCAAAAAAAGTGTTGACAAGCTATTCTAGATTTGCTAGAATATAGGAGTTGTCTTAAGAGAGACAAAGACCTTTGAGAACTGAATAAGAAACCAAGTGCAGGGTTATGATAGAAGAAAT
>NZ_BAABOB010000014.1:0-12724 GCF_054785155.1 Streptococcus parasalivarius | reverse complement strand
CTCATAAGTTCTTCCTAATGATGGTTTGGTCGCTTTTCATTATAGTTCTTATGGGACTTTTTGTGTACATTGAAAAAACTCCATAATCTCTACAGTGGTTTTACCCACTACAGAAATTATAGAGCCAAAAACGTTTGCAGTAAAGCAAGCGTTTTTTTTGCCTTTTTGATATAATGGAGTGAATATAAAGCAAAGGAAGAAACTATTATGGGTAAATTTCAAGTTATTTCACATCCACTGATTCAACATAAACTTTCAATCCTCCGTCGTGAGGATACTTCTACTAAGGACTTCCGTGAGCTAGTTAATGAAATTGCTATGCTCATGGGTTACGAAGTGTCTCGTGACCTTCCTCTCGAAGAGGTTGAAATTCAAACACCAATTACCAAAACTGTACAAAAACAACTTTCTGGTAAGAAATTGGCGATTGTTCCAATCCTTCGTGCGGGTATTGGTATGGTCGATGGTTTCCTCAGCCTTGTACCAGCAGCTAAAGTTGGGCATATTGGTATGTATCGTGACGAGGAAACTCTTGAGCCAGTTGAGTACTTAGTAAAACTACCAGAAGACATTGATCAACGTCAGATCTTTGTAGTAGATCCAATGCTTGCGACTGGTGGTTCAGCAATCTTGGCAGTAGACTCACTTAAAAAACGTGGTGCAGCTAATATCAAGTTTGTTTGCTTGGTTGCAGCACCAGAAGGTGTCAAAAAATTGCAAGATGCTCACCCAGATATCGATATATACACAGCATCTTTGGATGAGAAACTTAATGAGAATGGTTATATTGTTCCAGGTCTTGGAGATGCAGGTGACCGACTATTTGGTACAAAATAGGTTGAAAAGGGAGAATTTCCCTTTTTTTAATAGGGTAATGACTTAGGAAAATCTTAATAATAACCCGTTTTTTACTTATTTAGCACTCTTTTTAAACGAGTGCTAAGAAAGATGTTTTTTATTTGACCTAATTTGACTAAAATCATATAATAACATCAAGACAATATTAAAAGGAGAATTCATATGATTCCTGTAGTTATTGAACAAACATCACGTGGTGAACGTTCTTATGACATTTACTCACGTTTGCTCAAGGATCGTATTATCATGTTAACAGGTCCTGTTGAAGATAATATGGCAAACTCAATTATCGCCCAACTCTTGTTCTTGGATGCTCAAGACAATACAAAAGATATCTATCTTTATGTTAATACACCAGGTGGATCAGTTTCAGCTGGTCTTGCCATTGTTGATACAATGAACTTCATCAAGTCTGATGTTCAGACCATCGTTATGGGGATGGCAGCATCAATGGGTACAATTATCGCTTCAAGTGGTACTAAAGGTAAACGTTTCATGTTACCAAATGCAGAATACATGATTCACCAACCAATGGGTGGTACTGGTGGTGGTACCCAACAAACAGACATGGCTATCGCAGCTGAACATTTGCTCAAAACGCGTAATAACTTGGAGCAAATATTGGCGGATAATTCTGGACAGCCAATTGAAAAAGTTCATGTAGACGCTGAACGTGACAATTGGATGAGTGCCCAAGAAACGCTTGAATATGGCTTTATCGATGAAATCATGGCTAATAACCAATTAAAATAGACTGAGCTTGTCTTAAATAAAAGTCAGATGCAAATCGGTTGTATAAGGACCGTTTCATCTGGCTTTTTGTGTTATAATAGAAAACATGTTAATAATCAATGAGAAGTTGCTTGCTATTGATCGAGCTATAGATTGTCTTGTTTCGTACTTTCTAAAGCTACCTGAGGTAGAAAATTACCGTTTGAAACGCCAGAAATTCGAAAATGACAGAGAACTTCAAGAGCAACTCTTTGCATTTCTGGAATTAAAGGATAGCTATGATACTGCTAAGGAGCACGAGGCTTTTAGACCAGATGTGAGAGAGTTGAAACGTCAGTTTTTGCGAATGAAGCGCCAAATTGATTTGAACGAGGTGGTTATTGGCTATCGTCAGGCAGAGTTCGATTTGCAGACTATTTTAGCCAATCTTGGTGAGGAGATTGCCCAAGCTGTTTCAGACCAGATTTTTATCGATTCTGGGCTACCTCTTGCCCCTCACAAACCGCATCATAAAAAGGGAGACACTAACATAAAGGAGAAAATGAGTCATGATTAAGCGTCAAGGCATTATTGTTTATCTATACTACAATAGAGACTTACGTAAAATTGCCAAGTTTGGGGATGTTGTCTACCATTCTTATAAGATGCGTTATGTGCACCTTTATGTAGATGAGGACAAGGTCGAGGATATTTTGAAAGAGCTCGATGGAATGAAAGCAGTGAAAAAAGTTCTGCCTTCCTACTATTCTGATATTGATATGGACTTTGTAGGTAGTCTGGAACGCTACGACACCTCAGTTCCTGAACTGTTTAAGAACTTTTCTCTTTAATGGGAGAAAAGTTTTTTTATTTTCAAAGAGTTATTCTTAAAGTAATGGAAACGATTACTGTGGCTAAAGCTTAGTTATGTGTAGTTGACAATTGTCTGATAATTCTGTAAGCTATAAGGTGGACTTTTTTAAGAAAATATTAAGGAGAAATCTTATGTCTAAAAAGATCACACTTATTGTGTTAGCCTTTTTTGCTTCCATTTTCTTGGTTGCCTGTGGCAAGTCACCAGATGTGACTGCTAATGCCAATGGTACTAAGATTGGCGATACCATCAAAATTGGTGTTAATATGGAGTTGACAGGTGCCGTTGCAGCCTATGGTAAGGCAGAGCAAAATGGTATTAAGTTGGCTGTTGATGAAATTAACAAAGCTGGTGGCGTCGATGGCAAAAAACTTGAGCTTGTCACAAAAGATAATAAATCTGAAAACGCTGAAGCTTCAACATCTTCAACGAACTTGGCTATTCAGAGTAATGTAAATGCTATCGTTGGTCCAGCGACATCAGGTGCTGTCGCTGCGGCTAGCCTCGTATCACAAAAAACAGGGGTTCCTTTGTTGACACCTTCTGGTACACAGGATGACCTTACGGTAGATGCTAACGGAGCTAAGAAATTTGTTTTCCGTACAACCTTTAAAGATAGCTACCAAGGTAAAGTTTTGGCAGCTTATTCTTACAATAATTTGAATGCTAAGAAAGTAGTTCTCTATTATGATAATGCTTCAGATTATGCCAAGGGTATTGCGGATGAATTTAAGCGTGAATATAAAGGTCAAATTGTTACTGAAGCTACCTTTGCTTCGGGTGACAAGGATTATCAGTCAGCTTTGACTAAATTTAAAGACCTTGATTATGATGCTATTGTAATGCCTGGTTACTATACTGAGACTGGTATTATCACTAAACAAGCACGTGACCTTGGAATTGATAAACCAATCCTTGGACCTGATGGATTCAGTGATGCGAAATTCACTGAGCTTGCAGGTAAAAAGAATGCGTCAAACGTCTACTATGTATCAGGATATTCAACAAATGTTGCTCTTTCTGACAAGGCATCTGGTTTCATTGAAGCATATAAAAAAGCTTACAAAACTGAACCAAATATGTTTGCTGCTCTAGCGTACGATTCAGTTTATATGATTGCAGAAGCATCTAAAGATGCGAAAACATCAGTTGATATTGCTGATAACTTAGCACATTTGAAAAACTTTGTCGGGGTTACTGGTAAAATGACGATTGATAAGGATCATAACCCTATTAAAGCAGCTCTTATGGTTAAAAGAGATAATGGTGAAGAAGTTTCAGCGGAAGCCGTTGAAATTGAAAAATAATCTGTTATCTATACTGAAAATGAACTAGAAAGTTTGGTTATATATGTTTTTTGAACAACTTCCCCAACAACTAGTCAATGGTATTATCTTGGGTAGTATCTATGCCCTACTTGCCCTTGGATATACCATGGTTTATGGGATTATCAAATTGATTAACTTTGCCCATGGAGACATCTATATGATGGGTGCCTTCGTTGGTTACTATGCGATTAATAGCCTTGGAATGAATTTCTGGGTTGCCCTTGTCTTTGCTATGCTTGTCTGTGCGATTTTAGGGGTTGTTATTGAGTTCTTGGCTTATCGCCCGCTCCGTAATTCGACACGTATTTCTGCCTTGATTACAGCTATCGGTGTCTCATTCTTCCTTGAGTACATCATGGTTCTATTTGTAGGGGCAGATACACGTTCATTCCCTCAAAAGATTGCAATTGAGACTTATCATCTTGGATCAATCTCTGTAACAAATGTGCAATTGCTTATCTTGGTAGTTGCGCTTGTGCTTATGGTTGCTCTTCAATTGATTGTTAAAAAGACTAAGATGGGTAAAGCTATGCGTGCCGTATCTGTAGACAGTGATGCCGCTGAATTGATGGGTATTAATGTTAATAACACTATTAGCTTCACTTTTGCTCTTGGATCATCACTAGCAGGGGCAGCGGGTGTCCTTATTGGTCTTTACTATAACTCTATCGAACCTCTTATGGGTATGACGCCAGGTATTAAAGCCTTTGTTGCCGCTGTTCTTGGTGGTATCGGTATTATCCCTGGTGCAGCACTTGGTGGATTTGTTATCGGTATTTTGGAGACATTATCAACTGCAATTGGTTTGTCAAGTTACCGTGATGCCATCGTTTATGGTGTCTTGATTGTTATCCTTTTGGTTCGCCCAGCGGGTATCCTCGGTAAAAATGTGAAAGAGAAGGTGTAAGACATGAAGAAAAATCTAAAAGTAAACCTTATTTGGTTTGGTCTTATCATTGGGCTCTTCCTTATCTTGAAAGCTCTTGAACTTTCAGGTATCATGAACCTTTACTACATTCAAATCTTAATGGGGATTGGAATCTCAATCCTTATGGGACTTGGTACTAACTTGGTTCTTGGTTTCTCAGGGCAATTTACACTTGGGCAAGCTGGTTTCATGGCAATTGGTGCCTATTCATCAGCTATCATCACTGGTATGATGCCAACATATGACGGTTTCTACCTCTCAATGGTTGTCGGTGTCATCATCGCAGCTATTGTTGCCCTTATTTTTGGTCTACCTACCCTTCGTTTGAAAGGTGACTACCTTGCCATTGCAACTCTTGGTATGGCTGAAATCATCCGTATCATTATCGTTAATGGTGGTGAATTGACCAATGGTGCCGCTGGTTTGACAGGAATCCTTCCTTATACTAGTTGGCCTGTAATTTATTTCTTTGTGGTAATCATTACAATTTTGGTGCTTAATTTCTTACGTTCAGCAACTGGACGTCAAGCAATCACTCTTCGTGAAGATGAAATTGCTGCTGAGTCAATGGGTGTTAATGTCACAAAAATGAAGGTTCTTATCTTTGTTATCGGTGCCATGATTTCAGCGATTGCTGGCTCACTTTATGTCAGCTACATCGGTACTGTCGTGCCAAAAGACTTCACCATCATGAAATCAATTGATTACCTTATCATTGCCGTTCTTGGTGGTCTTGGATCAATCACAGGTACTATCATTGCCGCTGTTGTTCTTGGTATTATCAACATGTTCCTCCAAAACGTTTCAAACCTTCGTATGATTATTTACGCCTTGGCTTTGATTCTTGTAATGCTCTTCCGTCCAGGTGGACTTCTTGGAACAAAAGAACTCTATCTCTCACAATTCTTCAATAAATCTAAGGAGGGCAAATAAAAATGGCACTTCTTGAAGTTAAAAATCTGACTAAAAACTTCGGTGGTTTGACTGCCGTTGGTGATGTTTCAATGGAACTCAATGAAGGTGAGTTGGTTGGACTTATCGGACCAAATGGTGCTGGTAAAACAACCTTGTTCAACCTTTTGACAGGTGTCTATGAGCCAAGTGAAGGGACTGTTATACTTGATGGTACAGTCCTAAACGGTAAAGCACCTTATAAAATCGCTTCACTCGGTTTGTCACGTACTTTCCAAAATATCCGTCTTTTCAAAGACATGACTGTACTTGAAAACGTTCTTGTTGGTTTATCAAATAAGCAACCTTCAAATTTCTTTGCATCTCTTTTGCGTTTGCCTAAGTACTATTCAAGTGAAGAAGAGTTAAAAGCAAAAGCTATGAAACTGTTGGCTATCTTCAATTTGGATGGTGAGGCAGATACACTTGCGAAAAACTTGGCTTACGGACAACAACGTCATTTGGAAATTGTTCGTGCACTTGCAACAGAACCAAAAATTCTTTTCCTTGATGAACCAGCTGCGGGTATGAACCCACAAGAAACAGCTGAATTGACTGCTCATATTCGTCAAATTCAAAAAGACTTCGGAATTACCATCATCTTGATTGAGCACGATATGAGTTTGGTCATGGATGTTACTGAGCGTATTTATGTTTTGGAATATGGACGCTTGATTGCCGAAGGAACACCTGATGAAATTAAGAATAACAAACGTGTTATTGAAGCTTACTTGGGGGGTGAAGCATAATGGCAATGTTGAAAGTTGAAAATCTCTCAATTAAATATGGATCGATCGAAGCTGTAAAAAACGTCAGCTTTGAAGTTAATGAAGGTGAAGTCGTAACTCTTATCGGAGCTAACGGTGCAGGTAAGACATCAATTCTTCGTACCATCTCAGGTCTTGTTCGTCCAACTGAGGGAACCATTTCTTATCTTGGAAACGACATCCACAAAACACCAGCACGTAAGATTGTTGCCGAAGGTTTGGCTCAAGTACCTGAGGGACGTCATGTATTTGCAGGATTAACCGTAATGGAAAATCTTGAAATGGGAGCTTTCCTTCATACAAATAAAGAAGAGAACGTAGCTCTCTTGAAAAAAGTCTTCCAACGTTTCCCACGTCTAGAAGAACGTAAGAATCAAGATGCAGCGACACTTTCTGGTGGTGAGCAACAAATGCTTGCAATGGGTCGTGCCCTTATGAGTCGTCCAAAACTTTTGCTTTTGGATGAACCTTCAATGGGACTTGCTCCAATCTTTATTCAAGAAATTTTTGATATTATCGAAGATATCAAGGCACAAGGGACTACAGTTCTTTTGATTGAACAAAATGCCAATAAGGCTTTGTCAATTGCGGATCGTGGTTATGTTCTTGAAACTGGTAAAGTGGTTCTTTCAGGTACTGGTGAAGAACTTCTTGCATCAGATGAAGTTCGTAAAGCCTATCTTGGAGGATAAGAAAAAGCGCCCGAGGGCGTTTTTCTATCGTCTTATGCTGATTGTAAAATACTAATTTTTCAGTAAAATATTGCAATCGGTTTCACTTAATGTGGTATAATACAAGTAAGAAATCATTCGGAGGAAAATGAAACATGGCAGTAAAAGATTTTATGACGAAACGTGTAGTTTATGTCTCACCAGAAACAACAGTTGCAGCAGCTGCAGATATTATGCGTGATAAAGGTTTGCGCCGTTTGCCAGTAATTGAACACGATAAACTTGTTGGGCTTGTTACAGAAGGTACAATGGCGGAGGCCTCACCATCAAAAGCAACAAGCTTGTCAATTTATGAAATGAACTATCTCCTTAATAAGACAAAAGTAGGAGATATCATGATCAAGAATGTCCTTACTGTTTCCAAATATGCTAGCCTTGAGGATGCAATCTATATCATGCTTCAAAATAAGGTTGGAGTCCTTCCAGTTGTGGACAATGACCAAATTTCAGGAATTATCACAGATAAAGATGTCTTTCGTGCTTTCTTGGAAATTTCTGGTTATGGTCAAGCTGGAATTCGTATTGGGTTGGAAGTTCCAGATACTCCACGTGTTTTGGAAAAAATTGCGAACCTTATTGCTAGTGAGAATCTCAACATTGAACGTACAATTGTTGCCCCTAAAAATGGCACTGTACTTCGTGTTGAACTTCAAGTTGAAGGAGAGATTGGGATTGAACAACTCAAGAAGGTTTTTGTAGAAGCAGGATTTACAGTTACTGAAATTGCAGAAACAGAAGCAAAAGAGTTAGACTAATAACAAGGATAAAAAACAGAAAGTTTGTAGGAACAGTTCAGTGGAAATGAGATTAAAATCCTTACTTTTTCTAGTAATTAATGAACTACAGGCTTAACTTTATACAATAAAAAGAGGCTAGAGCATTGTGCTCCAGCTTCTTTTTTATTAGTCTTGAAAATCGTAAAGTGTTGTAGAGAGGTAGCGCTCACCATTGTCAGGCAAGAGTGTCAAGACTTTTTTTCCTTCGCCAAGCTCAGCGGCAACCTTTAGGGCAGCAGCAATAGCAGCACCTGATGAGATACCAGCTAGGAAACCTTCTTGGCTACCCAATGTACGTGATGTTGCGATAGCTTCATCAGAAGGAATACGCACAACACTGTCATATGATTTTGTATCCAATGTGTCAGGAATGAAGCCAGTTGAGATACCTTGGATTTTGTGTGGTCCTGGTTTATCACCATTCAAGACGGCAGATTCGTCAGCTTCAATACCATAAACCTTGATATTTGGATTGGCAGCCTTAAGGGTTTTTGAAACACCTGAAATAGTACCACCAGTACCGATACCAGCAACAAAAGCATCCAAACCTTCTGCACCAAAATCTTCAAGAATTTCTTGGCCAGTTGTAGCCGCATGAACAGCTGGGTTTGATGGGTTAGCAAATTGAAGAGGTACCCAACCATTGCGTTCAGCAGCAACTTCTTTAGCCTTAGCAATTGCACCCTTCATTCCTTCGCTACCCGGAGTCAAAACAAGCTCAGCTCCATAAGCTTGGATGATTTTACGACGTTCAACACTCATTGTATCAGGCATTACGATAACAACTTTATAGCCTTTAGCAGCACCGACCCAAGCAAGACCGATACCAGTGTTACCTGAAGTTGGTTCAACAATGGTATCACCAGGTTTAATCGTACCAGCTTTTTCAGCATCTTCAATCATACGAAGAGCAATACGGTCTTTTACTGAAGAACCAGGGTTGAATGCTTCGAGTTTAACGTAAACATCTGCTGATCCTTCTGGAACAATAGAATTCAGTTTAATAACAGGTGTTTTTCCAACAAGTTCGGTAATTGAGTTGTAAATTGTCATATTTAAAATCCTCTTAATCTTTGATTGATGGTTCTAAGTATACGACGGTAGGGCCAACTTGTAAAATACATCTTCTTTATCACTGTGATAACGTTTGACTATCAGATAGGAATTTCAACGATTTTCTTTCCAGATCTTTCATAAGTAACTTTCCCTTGATAGAATTCGGTTAGTTCCTGACCGAGTCTTTCAATCTCAGACTCTTCGACAAATAAAGTAGTAGAAACATCTGATAAGAAAGTTGTATCAAATTCTTGGAGTCCTTCTTTTTCAAGGAAGTTGGAAAAGACTTGGTATTGAGAGTAGGTTAACTCTACGGTTAGTCCTGTTAATTTCTTGACTTCAACTCGGCCAATCTCTTCAATAGCATGGGCAACGCTACCAGAGTAAGCTCGGATAAGACCACCTGCCCCAAGCTTGATTCCTCCAAAATAACGAGTCACAACTGCTACGACATTAGTAAGACCTTGTTTTTCTAGAACAGTAAGCATAGGAACCCCAGCTGTTCCAGAAGGTTCACCATCATCACTGGAACGCTTAATTTGGCCATCATCACCAACGATTATTGCAGAGCAAGAATGATTGGCCTTGTGATGCTGTTTCTTAATCTGAGCGATATATTCTCTTCCTTCTTCCTCACTGCTGATACGTTTCAAGTGACAAATAAAACGAGATTTTTTTATTTCTTCTTCAACGATTCCATCGTTGGCAATAGTTTTGTAATCCATAAAAAAATTTTATCATAAAAAGATGAATTCAAACATATTTTCGAATAGAAAGATATGGTACCTAAAGAATATTATGGACGACTATTTACGAAAGAGCAGTTGCCAGTGAACTATCACTCAGAGGCTTTAACATTAGAAAGTATGATAAAGATCGATAAACAACTTAGATGTAAAAGATGTTACAGTCGGATAGAGGAAGATTGGCAATTACCGGGAGGTCAGTATTATTGTAGAGCATGTATTGTCTTTGGTAGAAACCAAGAAGGAAAAGAACTTTATTATTTTCCTTCCAAAACATCAGAAATTGAATTTCCTGTTTTGAAGTGGTTTGGAGAACTGACTCCCTATCAAGCTAAGGTCTCAGAGAAACTTTTGAGAACTTATCAAAAGCAGAAAGATAGTCTCGTACATGCTGTGACCGGTGCTGGTAAGACAGAAATGATTTATAACATCGTTGCCTATGTTCTGGAAAATAAAGGTCATGTAGCTATCGCAAGTCCTAGGGTTGATGTTTGTCGAGAATTATTTCTACGTATGAAGAGGGATTTTACTTGTAGTATTTCCCTGCTTCATGCTGAGAGTGAACCATATGATGGTAGTCCGCTTGTAATAGCTACTACACATCAACTACTAAAGTTTTACCAGAGTTTTGACTTAGTTATTGTAGATGAAGTAGACGCATATCCTTTTGTAGGAAATGTCATGTTAAATCATGCTGTAGAACAGGCGAAGACCGAAACCGGTCGATTTATTTACTTAACAGCGACTTCAACATTATCTTTAGAAGAGCAAGTTCGACTTGGGACTTTAGAAAAACATCACCTTGCTAGACGTTTCCATGGAAATCCTTTAGTACTTCCTAAATTCTTCTGGCAGGGCAGATTACAAAAATCTCTGACAAGAGGCAAGCTTCCAAGACCTCTTCTTTATCAGATTAAAAAGCAACGTAAATCAAAATTTCCTCTATTAATCTTCTTTCCAAATATAGCGATAGGTGAAAAGTTTACAAGTATTCTACAAAAATATCTTCCAGATGAAAAAATGGCCTTTGTTTCCTCAAAAAGCGAGGAGCGTTCAACTATCGTAGAGAAGTTCCGAGAAAAAGAACTGTCTATCTTAGTTACAACAACTATCCTCGAACGTGGTGTAACCTTTCCACAAGTAGATGTTTTTGTTTGTATGGCAAATCATCACTTATATACTAGTTCGAGTCTTATTCAGATTGGAGGTCGAGTTGGAAGATCACCAGATAGACCGACAGGAAAGCTTTATTTCTTTCATGAAGGACTATCCAAATCAATGCTTCGGTGTCGAGAAGAGATAAAGGTTATGAATAAAAAAGGAGGGTTTAACAATGAAGTGTCTGCTATGTAATGATTGGATTGAATCGCTACCAAAATTAAGAGACCTCATTATGTTTAACCAAAGAAAAGAGTACTCTTGCCGATCTTGTAAACATCAGTTTAAAAACCTCTCAAAAGAAAGATGTCAAAATTGTAACAAAGAGTTATATGGAGATGCTTGTATTGATTGTAAACTTTGGATGAAAAAAGGCTATATTCCTAAGCACCTTGCTATTTATCGATATGAAGAAAATATGAAAGAGTATTTTAGTCGCTATAAATTTATGGGAGACTATTGTCTTAGAAAAATATTTCAACAAGATATTAAAAACAACTTAAAACCATTTTTGAAGAAAGGTTATACCATAGCGCCAGTCCCATTATCGGAAGAACGCTTGGCAGAAAGAGGATTCAACCAAGTTGAGGGATTGATAGAGGGAATTCCCTATCGGGATATCTTTGAGAAAAGAGATATTGAGAAGCAATCCTCAAAAACACGCGAGGAGCGTCTAAGTCAAGATAATGCATTCTGTCTCAAGGAAGGTATAAATCTACCAGATAAGATTATTATAGTGGATGATATCTATACAACGGGTTCCACTTTATATCAGATGGTTCAACTGTTAGAAGGTAGAGGTATTAAAGAAGTTTTGACCTTTTCACTAGCTAGATAATAAAAATCCTTGCAAATTTTCATGAAAAGGATATAATAAAGATAAAGAAAACGCTAACAAGCGAGAAAGAGGTCTTTTATGATTAAATATAGTATCCGTGGCGAAAACATCGAAGTAACTGAAGCACTTCGTGACTATGTTGAAAGTAAACTTAGCAAAGTTGAAAAATACTTCAACGAAGACCAAGAATTGAATGCACGTGTAAATCTTAAGGTTTATCGCGAAAAGACAGCTAAAGTAGAGGTTACTATTCCAATAGGTTCTGTAACACTAAGAGCAGAAGATGTTTCGCAAGATATGTATGGTTCTATTGACCTAGTGGTTGATAAGATTGAAAGACAAATCCGTAAAAACAAAACAAAAATTGCACGTAAGCATCGTGAAAAAGTTCCAACAGGAGAAGTATTCTCAGCTGATTTTAATAACGAACAAGTTGAAGAAGCACCAGCTGTTGAAGTTGTAAGAACTAAAAACATTGAGTTGAAACCAATGGATGTTGAAGAAGCCATCCTTCAAATGGAATTATTGGGTCATGACTTCTTTATCTATACTGATAGCGAAGATCATACAACTAATGTTCTCTATAAACGAGAAGACGGTAACTACGGTCTGATTGAAGCCAAATAATAAAAAAGGGAAGTAGGTTGAGAAACGTGCTTCCTTTATTTTTTTCAAAAACCCTATTGACAATAACAAAATTGGGTGTTAAGATATAAAAGTTGTCTTAACAGACTTGCCACAAACTTGAAAAGGTTCCAAAACTTTAAAAAAGTTATTGACAAGATAAGTCAGAGATGATATTATAAATAAGCTGCTTCGGAAGGGGCGGCGAACACGAGAAGTGAAAAAACTTCGAAAAAAGTGTTGACAAGTTGTTCTAGATTTGCTAGAATATAGGAGTTGTCTTAAGAGAGACAAAGACCTTTGAGAACTGAATAAGAAACCAAGTGCAGGGTTATGATAGAAGAAATTATAACCTGTCAATTTACAAGAATAAATCGT
>NZ_BAABOB010000013.1:0-22641 GCF_054785155.1 Streptococcus parasalivarius | reverse complement strand
CTCATAAGTTCTTCCTAATGATGGTTTGGTCGCTTTTCATTATAGTTCTTATGGGACTTTTTGTGTACATTGAAAAAACTCCATAATCTCTACAGTGGTTTTACCCACTACAGAAATTATAGAGCCAGTTTTTCTTTTTGATAAATTGTAAAATATAGTGCAACAAAAAAACTCATAGCGTTTCATTGGTGTAAACTGTAAGTAACCACACAAACAGAACCCGAGGAAAAACTATGAGCTACTCCCATCTTACCATAACCGACCGAATAAAGATAGAAACTTACTTGGATTTAGGTTTGAAATCTTGCCAAATTGCAAGTAAACTTGGCGTCCATAAGTCTACCATTTCAAGAGAGTTAAGACGATGCCAAAATGGTTATTCCGCCGTCTTAGCACAGGAACAGTACGACCACAGGGCTAGGCAAAAGGTTCGGAAGTCTTGTTTGACACCAAAGTTGAAAAAGAAAATTGAGAAGGGGTTAAAAGCCTCTTGGTCACCTGAACAGATTTGTGGTCGCTATCAACTTGAACAAAAGCCAATGGTAGCTTTTAAAACCATCTATAATTGGCTCTATGCTGGTTTGATTGATCTGGATTTAAGCGTCCTCCGCCGAAAGGGAAAAAGTCGACAGCCCAAAGAAACACGTGGGACATTTAGGATTGGCACGTCGATTGCCAAACGTCTTAAAGAGGTCAGGAATCGTGAGACTTTTGGCCACTGGGAGCTCGATACTGTGGTGTCTTCCAGAGGCAAAAGTAAGGGCTGTTTAGCGAACTTTCTAGAGCGAAAAACTCGTTTTTACTTAGCTTTCAAGATACCAGACAGAACAGCCAAATCCATGTTTTTAGCCATCAAACAACTTTGTAGGCTATTTCCAAAAGAGACTCTTAAAACCTTCACTTCAGACAGGGGAAAAGAGTTTGCCTGCTATCCTCTGGTGGAGAACTTAGGAATTCCCTTTTTCTTTGCGGACGCCTATTCTTCCTGGCAGAGAGGAAGCAATGAAAACGCAAATGGCTTACTAAGAGAATATTTCCCAAAGAAAACAGATTTAGCCGCTATCTCTGAGGAGGCTTTGAACAAAGCCTTATATGATATCAATCACCGACCGCGAAAATGTTTAGCTTACAGAACTGCTTGTGAAGCTCTAGAGGATGAGTTTGACTAAATGTTGCACTTATTCTTGCAATTTATCATTTTTAATCGAAATATGAATCTTTCGGGTGGGTCCTGGATGTGGAGTGCTAGCCTTTTGATTTTACTGGCTGCTTTTGCCTAGCCTTTTGGGATTCTTAGGAATCGCTATTGTAACCATTGGTATTATTGGAAATAGCCTACTAACAGGCTCAGATTTAGCATAAGCAAGAGACTTTCGAATGGCAAATTCGGAAGTTTTTCATTTATATGAAAAACATTACAGAAAAAGATGGCATTTTCAGATTATAGTGATATAATGATATTAAAAGTAAGCGTTTACCGTTTTAATGTAAACCCTAAAGATATTTCCGGAAACTTTGATAGGCTTATTAATAAAGGCGAATGTATTGACTTTGAATTTTCATGAAAACTGAGATAACGTTTAATGTTACTCTAAAGAAGGAGAAGAGTCATGAATGATACTGTTTGTAAAAATTGGTTTATGCGTAAAAGTGGGAAGACATGGGTCTATGGCTGTGCCTTGGTAAGTTTTGCAGGCTTGGCCCTGGCTGGTCCTGTCTATGCGGACCAAGTGGAACAGGCAACTGTGAGCCCAATACCTCAGGAGGTGGTAGCTCAGACTGATCATCAAGTTGCCCCTCAAGTGGAAGTTGCTTCTAGCACGACCAAGGAAGCCCCCCAGGTGGTAGAACCTAGCCCGTCTCTTGTTTCCGAATCTGCTAAAACAGCTCAAGAGAATCTCACTCAGCCTAGTCCTAATCAGCCAAAAGAAGTCCAAACACAGGCTAGTGAGGTTGAAAAAGTGCCTAATCAAACGAAAGAAGCTGATTTGAATCAGACCAGTCAAGAAACGCCAGTTGAAACCAATAGTACAAGTCCTGTTCATGTGACAGAAGATAAAACGGATTTGCCTAATAATGAAGCAGTTACCAATCTTGAGGGAATGACCGCAGATCAAAATGGTCACTGGGAAATGCAGGCTGATGGCATTCATTCAGATGCCAAAGACAAGGGAGACTCTTTCCTTTATTCTCAATCTGAGGGTAAAAATTTTGTTTATTCTACGGATGTGACCTTCAAGGAAGCTGGTGGTGCAGCTGCCCTCATTTTCCGTGGTAACAATGATAGTAGTGACAAAAATATGTACGGTGTCAATGTGGACTCTGGGAACCATAAGGTTAAGTTTTGGCGTTGGGTCAATAATCAGGATATTCAACTTGTAGATGAAAAAGATGTGACACCAACTGCTGATGAAACCTATAATCTTAGAGTAGTTGCGGCTAATCAATGGCTATCTTACTATGTCAATGATGTGCTTGTCGCAAGTACAGGCGATTCTGTTCTTCAAAAAAGTGACAAGGGCCAACCTCAAGTTCTTCCAGAAGGTTATTTTGGACTTCTTAATTGGAATGCCAATGTTATTTTCAAAAACACCCGTTATGTCAATCTTGACGATGAGAGTCTTCCTTTGATTGACAATCTCGTAGTGACTTCAAAGACAGGTTCCGTTGAAAAACAAGCCCAATTCTTCTCCGAAGAACCGCTTCATATTCAATATGTGGGACACAATGCTGAAACAGTAGGCTTTGACATCACTAAGCATAATTCAAATGCTGTCATTAAGGTTGAAGATGCCAAGGGAAATGTTTACACAGATATTTCTCAATTGCCAGTGGCTATCGGTGCCAATTACTTTACTATTAAAAGTAGTGTGACCGATTCGCTTGGCCGTCCTGTGACCTTGACCTACCGCATCAATATCCATCGCAGGCAGAGTGATGATGTCTATTACAACGAGCTTTACCGTGATCAGTATCATTATTCTGTTAAGGATGGCTGGGCTAATGACCCTAATGGCTTGGTCTTCTACAAGGGACGTTATCATCTCTTCTATCAATTTTACGATGACACCAAATGGGGTCCAATGCACTGGGCCCATGCGACTAGCCGAGACTTGCTTCATTGGGATGAAGAGCCAATTGCTTTTTATCCAGATGCAACAGGTCACATGTTCTCAGGCTCTGTCGTGGTTGATAGTACCAATAGCTCAGGCCTCTTCAAATCTCCGGAAGGTGGACTGGTAGCTATTATCACTTCAAACGGTAATGGGCAACGGATTGAAATTGCCTATAGTGAGGACGAGGGTAGAACTTGGCAAAAATATGACAAGGTGGTTGCTGACTGGTCTCAAGATCCTCTTCAAAACCAAGATTTCCGTGACCCTAAGGTCTTTCGCTGGGATAACCAATGGTTTATGGTCCTTGCTGGTGGTCCACTCCGCATTTATTCCTCACCAGATTTGAAGAACTGGCAGGTTGAAACAACCTATAAGGATTTGCATACGGAATGTCCTGACCTCTATCCAATTGTGGCCAATGATGGGGCACTCAAGTGGGTCCTCTCACGTGGTGGTCGTTCTTACAAGGTTGGAGACTTTAAACAAGTGGATGGTAAGTGGGCCTTTGTAGCTGATGAAGTTTACCAAGACCATGATGAAATCATGAATTTTGGTAAGGATTCCTATGCTGCCATGACTTACTATGTTCATGATTTTGGGACAGCTGACCATCCAAACATCCCGCAATTGACTGAAATCAACTGGATGAACACTTGGGAAGATTATTGCAATCTAGTTGCAGATACTGTTGGTCAAAAATTTAATGGTACCTTTAACCTTAACCTTGATCTTGGTTTGGTTAAATCGGGCGACCGTTACCTCTTAACACAAACTCCTGTTAAGGCCTATGAAAGCCTTCGTGATACAGATAATGCTCAGTATTTTGAAAATGTCAGAGTAGCTTCTGACAATGAACTGCTTAAAGATTTCACAGGTGACACTTATGAAGTGGTTTCTCACTTTGTACCAGGTAAGGACACGACAGCGGTTGGATTTAACCTTCGCGTCGGTGATGGTCAAGCTACAAAGGTCGTTTACGATTTAACCAAGGAAACTTTGTCTATTGACCGTAGCCAATCTGGTACAATCCTTTCAGATGCCTTTACTAAGGTGAATAGCCAACAAGTGACTCGCAATGAAGATGGTTCTATTGACTTGCATCTTTATGTGGACCGTGCGAGTGTGGAAGTCTTTGCTAAGGGTAATACGGTGGCAGGTGCTAACCAGATTTTCCCAAGCCCAAGAGCTGTTGGAGCAAGTGTCTTGGTTGAAGGTGGTCCAGCTAAAGCAAACATTACTATTTATCCAATTAAGAGTATTTGGACTGACAAGAAGGTAGTCACTAAGGCCGTTGCCATGAACACCACAGTTGCAGGTGATTTGACCCTCGAAGTTGGTCAAAGTAAGGACTTGCAGGTTTACCTCGCACCGGCTTCTGAAGAGCAAGATGTGACTTGGACAGTTAGTGATCCAAGTTTGGTGTCATATACTGAACATGACAATAAACTTTCTCTCAAAGCTCTTCATAAAGGTCATCTCACTGTTACAGCAACCTCTGTTGAAAATCCTTCATTGACCAAGACTTTTAATATTACCATCACGCTTAACAATTTTGCGACTAATCTCAAAGGCTTAAAAGCTGTCACTGGCAATTGGTATATTGATGACGATACCCTTTACGATAGCAATGTCAGTGCCAATGACTTCTTCATGGCCTATGAAAGTAATGGCTTCAAGCAATTTGACTATGATATCGATGTCAAATACCAACATGGTTTGGTCAACCTTTTTGTAGCTGCGGAACGTGAAGAACCAGGCCGTGCTTACTCTGTCCAATTTGCTGACAATGATACTGTTCGTCTCTTCCGTTTTGGTGGTGAAACCATCGCTGAAGCTCACTTGGATAAGGCAATTAATGATGGTCAGTACCACCATGTTAAGGTTGTGAAAGGCAAGGACACCATGACAGTCTATGTCGATGGCAAGGAAGTGCTCCATCATCAATTTGATGCCGTGGATAATTACTTTAATCAAGCCCATGTAGGTGTCGGTCTTTGGGATGGAGCCGTTGAATTCAAAAACTTCTTCGTTACTGAAAAAATGACAAACACAAGCAGTGACACTACTGAAGAAACGATTAAACCTTCTCCACATCCAGAACCTAGTCCAGAGAAAAATCCGGACAATAAACCAGATGAACCCAAACATCAGCCAGAAGTGTCTCCTGATTCTGAACCAACTGGACAAACCGGTGGCCAAGACAATACAGGTACCCTACCAACCCCATCTCAGGATAATACTGGTAAGCAAGAAGAAAGTAAGACTCCAGTGGAAACACCTAAGACTATTGCTCCAATAGTTGACAATCTCCTAAAAACATTTAACAAATTTAGTCTATCAACCTTCCTTGCAAGTATTGCTAAAGAAACATGGCATTTTTTGACAAAATGGCTATTCAGCTAAGACAGACAAGCTATTTGTTTTATGTAAGCGAAGTGTAAGAGGAAAAAACATAGAAGCATTTTTGCTTCTATGTTTTTTTTGCTTATTAGTAGATGTTTGCCTTTTATAGTTTTGAATTCGTAATTTTCGGATGTTGACGGATTCTTAACCAAAGATTTCTTTTGCTAGTGCTTTTCCTTTTGGAGTTGCTGCTAAGCCACCTTCGGCAGTTTCACGAAAGGCAGTTGGCATAGCTGAACCAACCTGATACATAGCGTCAACAACCTGGTCTACTGGAATGGCAGATGTGATACCTGCCAAAGCCATATCGGCAGCTACTAGGGCAAAGCTTGCGCCCATAGCATTACGTTTGACACAAGGGACTTCGACTAATCCAGCTACGGGGTCGCAAATGAGCCCCAACATATTTTTTAGTACAAAGCAAATGGCTTGGCTAGCTTGGAAAGGTGTTCCACCAGCAGCCATTGTAATAGCCGCTGCAGCCATAGCAGAGGCAGACCCAACTTCGGCTTGGCATCCTCCCTCTGCTCCAGAAATTGAGGCGTTATTGGCGATGACTAGACCAAATGCTCCAGCAGTGAAGAGGAAATCCAGTTGCTGTGATTCGCTCAAGCCTAATTTTTCGATAGCAACCGTGAGAACAGCGGGCAGACAACCAGCTGAACCAGCCGTTGGAGTAGCACAAACTAGTCCCATTTTAGCGTTAGATTCATTGACGGCCATAGCATTTCTTGCAGCCCCTAAGACAGCAGAGTCAGCCAAAGTCCTACCTCTTTTGATGTAGGCATCCAGTTTGGCAGCGTCCCCCCCAGTTAAGCCTGTCGGTGATTTCTCTGGGGACAAACCAGCCTGAACAGAATCTTTCATTACTTCGAGATTTCGTGTCATGAGTTCTAAGATTTCTGAACGGTCACGTCCAGATAGTTCGATTTCTGTGGCAATCATGAGTTCAGCAATATTGCCTTGGTAATCACGGTCAGCTTGTTGAACCAATTCTTCAATAGTGTAAAACATGGAAATCTCCTCTTAACTGAAAAAGTTCACATTATGCAAATTTGGAATTCTTGCGATATCAGCGACAGCTTCATCACACTGGTGAGAGTCAATCTCGATAATCATAATAGCCTTCTCACCTGCATTTTCTCGAGTGACAGTCATCTGAGCGATATTAATACCATAACGAGATAAAATATCAGTCACAAGAGCAATCATTCCTGGAACATCTTGGTGAACAATGATAAGTGTAGGTGTATTCATTTTGAGGTTGACCGCAAAACCATTAAGTTCAGTCACTTGGATATTCCCTCCACCGATGGAAACACCAGTGGCAGAGATGCTTTTTCTAGCATTTTTTAGTGTAATACGAGTAGTGTTGGGATGCGGTGCATTGCTATCTTTGTTGATTTTCCAGTAGACTTTAATGCCTTTTTCGTGTGCAATATCAAGTGCGCGCGGAATATCAGGATCATCAGTTTCCATACCTAAAATACCAGCCACAAGAGCCACATCTGTCCCATGACCCCGATAGGTTTTTGCAAAGGAATTAAAAAGTTGAAATTCTACTTCAGTGGGTGCATCACCAAAGATGGCCGAAACAATTTTTCCGATACGAACAGCTCCTGCAGTATGGCTTGAGGAAGGCCCTACCATGACAGGACCGATGATGTCAAAAACGGATTGAAATTTTAAATTTTTCATAACACACCTCGTCTGATTAATCTTGTATTCCCAGTATACCATGAATTAGTGATATTAGGTGCTTAAGCAAAATTGTATTTTAAAATAAAAAAATATCCTATTTTAAGGTTTCTTTAAGCTTTAACAGATACAATGGTAGTCTATTAAGTAAGCAATACTTATTTTTCATAAATCAGAGAGGACGGCCTGTGGGTCGTCCTTTTGTGTTTCTTTATATATAGCTAGATTATGGTAAAATAAATCCTGATGATTTAACTGTCAGAAAGGATATGTCATGACCTACACCCATTTACTTTTCGACCTCGATCACACTCTCCTAGATTTTGACCGTGCTGAAGATTTGGCCTTAACTTTCCTACTAGAAGAGGCTGGTGTGGCTTCCCAAGAAATCAAGATTTATAAAGGCCACTATATTCCCATGAATCGTGCCATGTGGGAAGACCTCAACCATGGTTTGATTACAAAACCTGAATTACTTCGCACGCGCTTTTCACGTCTCTTTGAGCATTTTGGAAAAGAAGTAGATGGTAGTCACTTAGCTGGCCGTTACCAACATTTTTTGAGTCAACAGGGGCAGGAGTTGCCTCAGGCCCATGCTTTCTTATCAAACGTTAAAGACCGTGGCCACAAGATTTATGCAGCGACTAATGGTGTTAGCTATATCCAACGTGGTCGTCTGCAGGCTTCGAGTATTTTACCTTTCTTCGACGATATTTTCATCTCTGATGAGGTGGGTGCCCACAAACCGTCTACAGACTTTTTTGATAAAATTGCCAATCAGGTCCGTGATTTTCACCCAAGCTCAGCTCTCATGATTGGTGATAGTCTAACTGCTGATATCCAGGGTGGTAATAATGCGGGTATTGATAGTGTCTGGTTCAATCCAAGTAACCTAATCAATGAGACTCCAGCTGTTCCAACCTATCAAGTCAAAAGCTATGAGGAAATCCTGAAGATTTTGTCCAAGTAAAGCTATGATAGCCGTGATTCCGAAGAGCTTTTTAGCTCTTTTTTTGCTACAATGAAAGCATGAACGATCTGATTAAACATAAGTTGGAATTACTCCCAAACAACCCGGGGTGTTATCTCCACAAGGACAAATTCGGCAATATTATCTATGTCGGTAAGGCTAAAAATCTAAAAAATCGTGTCCGTAGCTATTTTCGTGGAAGCCATGATACCAAGACGGAGCTTCTGGTATCTGAGATTGCGGACTT
The DNA here is from genome assembly GCF_054785155.1 of Streptococcus parasalivarius. Lineage (NCBI taxonomy): Bacteria > Bacillati > Bacillota > Bacilli > Lactobacillales > Streptococcaceae > Streptococcus > Streptococcus parasalivarius. Next base: position 14,207 of record NZ_BAABOB010000013.1, on the reverse strand, counting down.
TGAATTTATCGTAACCGAGTCTAATATTGAGGCCCTGCTCTTGGAAATTAATCTTATCCAAGAGAATATGCCTAAATTTAACATTCGCCTCAAGGATGACAAATCTTACCCATTTATCAAGATTACTAAGGAACTCTATCCAAGGCTTTTGATTACTCGCCAGGTTAAGAAAGATGGTGGTCTTTATTTTGGCCCTTACCCAGACTCTGGTGCAGCCAATGAAATCAAGAAGCTTTTGGACCGTATATTTCCCTTTAAGAAATGTAAAAATCCTGCCAACAAGGTCTGTTTCTATTACCATATTGGTCAATGTAATGCCCACACCATCTGTCACACCACCGAGGACTATTGGCAAGGTTTGGTTGAGGATGTCAAGAATTTCCTAAATGGTCATGATGACAAAATCGTCAACCAGCTCAAGGCAAAGATGAAGGACATGTCTGATCAGATGGAGTTTGAGCGTGCGGCGGAGTATCGAGATCTTATTGAGGCGGTGTCGACGCTCAGGACCAAACAAAGGGTTATCCGTCAAGACATGCAGGACCGTGATATTTTCGGTTACTATGTGGACAAGGGCTGGATGTGTGTTCAGGTTTTCTTTGTCCGCCAAGGAAAACTCATCCAGCGTGATGTCAATATGTTCCCATATTACAATGAAGCCGAGGAAGATTTTCTGACCTATATGGGTCAATTTTACCTGGATAGTCGGCATCTCAAGCCTAGGGAAATTTTTATTCCAGGAGACATTGATCAAGAGTCTGTCGAAGCTCTGGTCGGAGATGAAGTCAAGGTTTTTAAACCGCAAAGAGGCGAGAAAAAGCAGTTGGTTAATCTGGCGACGAAAAATGCTCGAGTCAGTTTGACCCAAAAATTTGATCTCCTCGAAAAAGACTTGGCTAAGACTCAAGGAGCTATTGAAAATCTAGGCAAACTTATGGGGATTCCGACACCAGTCCGTATCGAGTCTTTCGATAACTCTAACATCATGGGAACTAGCCCTGTCTCTGCTATGGTTGTCTTTGAAAATGGTAAACCTAATAAAAAAGAGTACCGCAAATATAAGATTAAGACTGTTGAAGGCCCTGACGATTATGCCAGTATGCGTGAGGTCATTCGTCGTCGCTATAGTCGTGTCAAACGAGATGGTTTAACGCCACCAGACCTCATTATCATGGATGGTGGTCAGGGGCAGGTCAATGTCGCCAAGGATGTCCTTCGTAATGAGCTGAATCTATCTATCCCAGTTGCAGGTCTTCAGAAAAATGACAAGCACCAAACCAATGAATTGCTCTTTGGGGATCCTTTGCGCGTCATTGATTTGCCACGTCAATCCGAGGAATTTTTCCTCCTTCACCGTATTCAGGATGAAGTACACCGCTTTGCCATCACCTTCCATCGTCAAGTTCGTAGTAAGAATAGTTTCAGTTCCAAACTTGATGGCGTGGAGGGGTTAGGACCTAAGCGCAAACAAAAACTCCTCAAACACTTCAAGTCTATGACAGCTATCCAAAAAGCTACCGTTGAGGATATGCAAGCCCTTGGCATTCCTGAAAAAGTAGCACAGGCCTTATTAGATAAGTTAAGTGAAGATAACAATTAAAGAAACTTAAATTCATTAAGCCATTTTTTTGTTATAATAAGATTAATTAAAAAGGGAAAGGAGTCCTGCTATCAAAAACGAAGCTAAAATTGAACGTCTTTATGATAGGGGGCGTCGTGGCTTTCTTCGAGGTATCTTTAGTCGTGCTACGATTATCTTCCTTATCATCTTACTGCAGCTTGTTGTTGTAGCTATGTCTTACCTTTGGTTGAGTCAGTATAGAGTGCACCTGCAGGTGACAGAAGTGGTCCTTCGTATTCTAGCCATCATCTATCTCTTCCAAAGTGATATGGAATCAACGGCTGTTAATACTTGGTTGCTGATTGTTTTACCTTTCCCTATTATCGGAACCTTACTCCTAGCCTATACAAAACTAGATTTGGGCTATACAGGGATGAAGCGTGCGATTCAGAGCAATATTGACCGCAGTTGTGGAATATTGAAACAGGATGATAAAGCTCTCGAAGAGCTTAAGCAACGTCACACGAGTAACTACAATTTGGTTCAGTATCTTGAAAATGTTAATGGGCATTTTCCTGTCTATCGTCATAGTAAGACGACCTATTTTCCAAGCGGAGAAGCCAAATTTGAGGAAATGAAGAAACAGCTCCTTAAAGCGGAGAAGTACATTTTCTTGGAATATTTCATCATTGACGAAGGTGAGATGTGGGGTGAAATCCTAGCTATCTTGAAACAGAAGGTTCAAGAAGGGGTGGAAGTACGCGTCATGTATGATGGCATGATTGAATTTTCAACCTTGAGTTTCGACTATAAGAAACGTTTGGAGAGAATTGGCATTCAATCTCGTGTTTTTGCGTCAGTAACGCCTTTCTTGTCGACCTATTACAATTACCGTGACCATAGAAAAATCTTGCTGATTGATGGTAAGGTAGCCTTTACAGGTGGGGTTAATCTAGCTGATGAATATATCAACAAGATTGAGCGTTTTGGCCATTGGAAAGATACTGCACTCATGGTTGAGGGACCAGCGGTTGATACTTTCTTAGTCCTCTTCCTTCAAATGTGGACTTACTCACATGAAACACTGGATGTGACACCATATATGGTTGAGCATGAGACCTTTGATACTCCTGGTTTTGTGGTTCCTTACGGGGATATCCCACTGGATAAGGATAAGGTTGGTGAGAATGTTTATATTGATATTCTTAATCATGCGCGTGATTTTGTTCATATCATGACGCCCTATCTTATTTTAGATGGCGAGTTACTACATGCTTTGAAGTTTGCGGCTGAGCGTGGAGTTGATGTTAGTATCATCATGCCTGGTATTCCTGATAAAAAGTCAGCTTATTACTTAGCTAAGACTTACTACCCAACACTTTTAGCATCTGGTGTTAAAATCTATGAGTACACACCCGGTTTTGTTCACGCCAAGATTTTTGTGAGTGACAATAGTAGGGCTGTTGTAGGAACAATCAACTTGGATTACCGCAGTCTTTATCATCACTTTGAGTGTGCGACTTATCTTTATAGAACGTCATCAGTGGTTTCCATTGAGGAAGATTTCCAAGCGACCAAAGCCAAGTGTCATCGAGTTAGTGTCGCCGAGATTGAAAATCTGCCGTTCCATCAAAAGGCTTTAGGATTATTGACTAGATTAGTTGCTCCGTTGATGTAGTGACAAGACTTGTTAGAAGAGGGTTGAGCCCTCTTTTCTTATAGTTTAAAATAAAGGTAATGAAGTCGAAGGAGAAAATGATGTTAACTATTCGTCCAGCCAAGTTATCCGATGCACCAGCTATTCAGACCATCTATGCACCCTATGTTGAGAAGACGGCCATTACCTTTGAATATGATGTTCCCAGTGTTCAAGAGTTTGAAAAACGCATTAGCAAGACGATTGAAAAATACCCCTATCTAGTAGCAGAAGAGGATGGACAAGTTCTCGGCTATGCTTATGCCTCAACCTATTATGCTCGTACAGCCTATGATTGGACGACAGAATTGTCTATTTATCTTCATGAAGATGCGCGTGGTCGAGGTTTGGGAAGCCAGCTCTATGATGCCCTAGAGGAGGAACTTGAAAAGCGTGGGTACTTGTGTTTCCTAGCCTGCATTGCAGTTCCTAACGGGGCCAGCGTTGCTATGCATGAAAAGCGGGGTTATGTCCAAGTTGCTCATTTTCCAAAAGTTGGCTACAAGTTTGAGCAATGGCACGATATCGTCTGGATGCAAAAAATCTTGGATGGGCCTGTTAGAAAGATACAGTAGGTGCCCCATCAATCTTAAATCGCAATGGCTAATTATCCCTGCCTTTTGCATATGCTAAAATGATACTAATAAAATCACTGGGAGAGACCGAAAAGTTTGTGGTGGTCTCCCATACATGAAAGGATCCTATATGACTCAAGTAACCAGTGCTGGACTGTTACCCCAAAAGCCCTCCAGATGGGCTAAAAGTCTTCTTAATCGCAAGGTACCTATTTTCCTGTTCTTCTTACTGGAATTGGCTTTTCTCGTTTTCTCATATCTCAGTCTACAAGAGCATTTTCCATCCATTATCTTATGGGAACACTTGTTGAGTGTTTTTACCTTCTTTTATTTGCTCAATCGTTCCATGGATTCTCGTTCCAAATTATCCTGGCTGATTATCATTGCTCTTTTTCCAATTTTTGGGACAGCCTTGCTTTACTTTTCACTTGCTGATTTGGGTGTGAGACGGTTGAAGAAACGACTTGAGGATGCTACAGTGCAAGCTTCTAATTATTTAAGCACCGATCCAGAAGTAGCTGATTATTTATCTCATAGTGATCGTCAACTACAGCGTTTAGCTTATTTTCTCGAGCATAGTCCAGCTCAGTTTTCTATCTACAGAGATACCGAGGTGACCTATTTTCCACTTGGAGATGATATGCTTCCGGCCTTGTTAGAGGATTTGAAAAAGGCTGAACAGTATATCTTCATGGAGTATTTCATCATTGATGAAGGCATCATGTGGGGAGAGATATTGGCCATCTTGGAGGATAAAGCTAAGGCAGGACTGGACGTTCGTGTTATGTTTGATGGGATGAATGAGATGAGCACCTTGTCCTACGATTACATCGACAGGCTACACAAGGTTGGGATTAAAGCTCAAACTTTCTCACCACTCAAGCCAATTTTATCGACCTATTACAACTACCGAGACCATCGAAAAATTACAGTGATTGATGGTCAAGTCGCATATACCGGTGGCGTTAATATTGCTGATGAGTATGTCAATAAACGAGAGCGTTTTGGTCATTGGAAGGATACTGCGATTCGATTAGACGGCTCAGCAGTACAAACTCTCAAGGCTCTCTTTTTGACCATGTGGTCAGTGACTGGAGTTAATAATCCAGCTGATATGGAGCGATATCTACAAGAAAAGCCTCAAAGAAGAGAGAGTCAAGGCTTTGTTCTTCCATACGGTAATTCGCCGTTGACTTATCACAAAGTCGCAGAGAATGTTTATCTACATCTTTTAAATACATCCACTAATTATGTTTATATTATGACCCCTTATCTGATTTTGGATGACGAACTCGTAAGAGCCATGACCTTTGCGGCCAGACGAGGAGTAGATGTACGTATCATTATGCCAGGTATCCCTGATAAACAGTATGCCTTTGATATTGCTACGACTTACTTTAAAGCCTTGTTGGATGCTGGTGTCCGTATTTTCCGCTATAGACCAGGTTTTGTCCATGCTAAAGTTTATGTTTCTGATGCCAACCAAGCTGTTGTAGGTACTATTAACACAGACTACCGAAGTCTCTATCAAAATTTTGAAAATGGGATTTATCTCTATAAAAATCTAGAAGTGCTTAAAATTGAACAAGATTTTGAGGAAACCCAAGCTCTCTCAGAAGAAGTCACTTTGGAAAGTTTGTCTAAAATGCCTCTAGTTCATCGTTTGAGTGGTTATCTCTTTTCTTTGATTGGACCTTTAATGTAACTTTATGGATTTCCCCGCTTTTTCTTCCATGGTATAATAAGGCCATTAGATGAATAAGGGGATTTTTTAATGAAAAAAGTAATGACTCTCTTAGGATTGACTTTGGTGTCAGGCCTAATTTTGGCAACAGTACAAGAAATTCAAGCTCAAGAAACGTCTGGTGACATCATTCTTCTACGAAGCCGACGTGGAGGCTCTCGTTCTTCAAATAGGGGTAGTAGAAGTGGATCCAAATCAGGCTTTGGCTCTAGTAAGGGACATCATTCTGATAGTGACTCAGGAAAAGGCTTTAAGTCTGAGGGTGGGTCTAGTAAGAGCTACAAGTCAAGTAGTGACCATGACCATTACGCTGGTTCTAGTAGCTCGCATAGTTTGGGTGCGGACAGCGACTCTAGCTCCAAATCAAGTAGTAGCCAGAGTCATTCAGACAGTCAGTCTTCTGCAAGTAACAGTTCCAACAAGTCAAAAGCTGATACAAATTCAGGCTACACAAAGCCTCAGATGTCTTCTCCTGAACTAAATAACTCTGAACGCTCTAACTTTCAATCGGGTGCGAAAGTTAGTGATGATGAAACACTTAAAAAATATTCAAAGCAAAACGATGATTTTTCGGATGAACAAGCCAAAAGTATTTTTGATAATAATGACGACTATCAAACCCGCGACCGTTATTACCAACAGGATGTCATCCGTAATCCTTGGTTTTGGATGTATATGAGCCGACGCTCTTATCATCGCCATGGAAATTCCTACCATTCAAAAGTCAATAATAATGCTTATACCAAGGGCTATCAGGATGGCTTTGCGGATGCTGAAAAAGACATCGATAATTATGATTCATATTTAAAGGAATCATCTCTTATTGGTAAGTTTACAACAAGTTCAGAGAAAACAGCCTATCTCCGTGGCTACAAAGATGGTCATGATGATGGCAAATAAGGCAGATGGTTAAGATAAGATATCTCTTTGGAATTCATAGCTTGACACTGTCGCCCATTATGCTAGAATAGAAACATGCGATGAGTCGATTGGCTCTTTAGAGCCTTTTGCGCTGAGGAGGTCTACATTAAATTGTAACGCAGGAGCGGACCTTGAGTAGTTGTGTGAACCTGCTACTCTCATCGAAAGATGCCTCTTATCCCTTACCATTTGGTAGGGGATTTTTCTGTTATTCTTGCTCTTTTAACCCTTTTCAACTGGACTTAAACGTAGTATAATAGATTCACTAAACTAAATTGATAGAAAATTCCGAAAGAGGTTTAACTATGGGATACACAGTTGCTGTTGTCGGTGCTACAGGTGCCGTTGGCGCTCAAATGATTAAAATGTTGGAAGAATCAACACTTCCAATCGATAAGATTCGCTACCTTGCGTCTGCACGTTCTGCAGGGAAAGTCTTGCAATTTAAAGGTCAAGACGTGACTATCGAAGAAACGACAGAGGACGCTTTTGAAGGTGTTGATATTGCACTCTTCTCAGCTGGTGGATCTACCTCAGCTAAATATGCACCATACGCCGTTAAAGCAGGTGCAGTAGTTGTTGATAACACATCATTCTTCCGCCAAAATCCAGATGTACCATTGGTTGTACCTGAGGTCAATGCACACGCGCTTGATGCCCACAACGGTATTATCGCCTGCCCTAACTGTTCCACTATTCAAATGATGGTTGCCCTCGAACCAGTTCGCCAAAAATGGGGCTTGGACCGTATTATTGTGTCAACTTATCAAGCTGTTTCAGGTGCTGGTATGGGAGCAATCCTTGAAACACAACGTGAGTTGAAAGAAGTTTTGAATGACGGCGTTAACCCACGTGATGTTAAAGCTGAAATCTTGCCATGTGGTGGTGATAAGAAACACTTCCCAATCGCCTTCAACGCTTTGGCTCAAATCGACGTCTTCACTGAAAATGACTATACTTACGAAGAAATGAAGATGACAAACGAAACTAAGAAAATCATGGAAGACGATAGCATTGCCGTATCAGCAACATGTGTGCGTATTCCAGTCTTGTCAGCTCACTCAGAGTCAGTCTACATTGAAACAAAAGAAGTGGCACCAATTGATGAAGTGAAAGCTGCTATTGCAGCATTCCCAGGTGCTGTCCTTGAAGACGACGTTGCTAACCAAGTCTACCCACAAGCTGTTAACGCTGTAGGTTCACGTGATACATTCGTTGGACGTATCCGTAAAGATTTGGATGCTGAAAAAGGTATCCACATGTGGGTTGTTTCAGATAACCTCCTTAAAGGTGCCGCTTGGAACTCAGTTCAAATCGCAGAAACACTTCACGAACGTGGACTTGTACGCCCAACATCAGAATTGAAATTTGAATTGAAATAGGGAGCGAAACAGAAATCAGTAACTCGAAGAGTTTGATTTCGTAGTTTCGCCCCCGCACAGTTGATTAGGAAGTACGAATGTTGCAAACATGAGTAGTTCCAATCAACCACTGCGCCATGATTCAGAAATCAGTAACTCGAAGAGTTTGATTTCTCCTTCGCTTTTATAATTTAAGGCTCAGGCTATAAAAGTCCACCGGACTTTTATACTCCTCCCGCACAGTTGATTAGGAAGTACGAATGTTGCAAACATGAGTAGTTCCAATCAACTACTGCGTTATGATTCAGGAATCAGTAAGGATTTAGTATTGTATTTGAATACTAAATTCAAGCTGAATCCTATAAAGCAGAGAGACTTCTCTCTGTTTTTTTGTGTTTTGACTATCATATTGAAACAGTCAGTCCTCCCGTTTTCAGAAAATTGTTAACTTATCTGTCTGTCTGGTCAAAATTATGGTAAAATGGAAAGGATTAGAAAACGGTTGAAGGAGAATATTATGTCAATTGATCAATTAAGAGATGTCAAACTGATTACAGCCCTTATCACACCTTTCCACGAAGATGGCTCTATCAATTACGATGCGCTTCCAGAATTGATTGAGCATCTTTTGGCTCACCATACAGAAGCTCTTCTTTTGGCGGGGACAACAGCTGAAAGTCCAACACTTACTCACGATGAGGAGTTGGAACTCTTTGCGGCTGTTCAGAAAATCGTTAATGGACGTGTGCCATTAATTGCTGGTGTCGGTACCAACGATACACGAGACTCTATCGAGTTTGCCAAAGAAGTTGCCAAATTTGGTGGTTTTGCAGCTGGTCTTGCTATCGTGCCTTACTACAACAAGCCATCACAAGAAGGTATGTACCAACACTTCAAAGCTATTGCGGACGCTTCTGATTTGCCAATTATCATCTACAACATCCCGGGTCGTGTGGTTGTTGAAATGGCTCCTGATACCATGCTTCGTTTGGCTGAACATCCAAATATTATCGGGGTTAAAGAATGTACCAGCCTTGCTAATATGGCCTATCTTATCGAACATAAACCAGAAGATTTCTTGGTTTATACCGGTGAAGATGGGGATGCCTTCCACGCTATGAACCTTGGAGCTAACGGTGTTATCTCAGTAGCCTCTCATACAAATGGTGATGAGATGCACGCCATGCTTGAAGCTATTGAAAATAGTGACCTCAAGACAGCAGCAGCTATCCAACGTAAATTTATTCCTAAAGTTAACGCTCTCTTCTCAGTACCAAGTCCTGCACCTGTCAAGGCTGTTCTCAACCATCTTGGTTTCGAAGTTGGACCACTTCGTTTGCCATTGGTTGCATGTACTTCAGAAGAAGCTAAACGTATCATAAAGGTTGTCCTTGAAGAAGATGTCGAAGCAACACGTGAGACAGTTACAGGTGTTGTTCGTCCAGATTATTAAGAAAATGAAGTTGAGCAGATTCAGATTGCTCAGCTTTTTTAGTTGAATAGGTTAAATCTCACAAAATCAGCAGATTAGGTTCTAAAAGCAGTTTTCTATCTTGAAAATCAGCTTTTTTTGATATAATTATAATTAGTGTGCTTAAAAAGAAAGGAAGTTTCATGAATCAACTTGAACAAAAACTTGAGCAGGATTTTGGTATTGTTTTTAGCCAAAAAGACCTCTTAGAAACAGCATTTACCCATACCTCATATGCCAATGAGCACCGCCTCCTAAACATTTCACATAATGAACGTTTGGAATTTTTAGGAGACGCGGCTCTGCAATTAGTCATTTCCGTTTATCTTTACAATAGCTACCCTAACAAGCCAGAGGGGGAAATGTCTAAGATGCGTAGTACTATCGTTCGTGAAGAAAGTTTGGCAGGTTTTACTAAGGCTTGCGGATTCGAGCAGTATATTCGTCTTGGTAAAGGGGAAGAAAAATCCGGTGGACGTGAACGTGCCACTATCCTAGGTGACCTCTGGGAGGCCTTCCTCGGTGCCCTTTATCTGGATCAAGGCTTGCCTGCTGTTGAGAAATTCTTGAATCAGGTCATGATTCCTCAGGTTGAAAAGGGAAACTTTGACCGCGTCACGGACTATAAGACAGCCTTGCAAGAGCGTCTTCAGGTCAATGGTACGGTTGATATTACTTATACTGTTATCGACGAGTCTGGACCAGCTCATGCCAAAGAATTTACTATGCAGGTAGCTGTTGATGGTAAGGAACTCAGCACAGGTCTTGGAAAATCTAAGAAATTAGCTGAACAGGCAGCGGCAAAGGCTGCCCTTGAACAACTAGGAAATTAAGCATGTATTTGAAATCAATTGAAATGCAGGGCTTTAAATCCTTTGCGGATAAGACGCAAGTCATCTTTGACAAGGGAGTAACAGCCGTTGTAGGTCCAAATGGATCGGGAAAATCAAATATTACAGAGAGTCTGCGCTGGGCACTGGGTGAATCATCTGCCAAGAGCTTGCGTGGGGGCAAGATGCCTGACGTTATTTTTGCAGGAACAGAGGTTCGTAAGGCTCTCAACTATGCGGAAGTAGCGGTCACACTTGATAACAGTGATGGCTTTATCGCGGGTGCTGGTGAAACCATTCGTGTGGAGCGACATATTTACCGAAACGGTGACAATGATTACTTGATTGATGGTCGTAAGGTTCGTCTACGTGATATTCATGACCTCTTCATGGATACAGGTCTCGGCCGTGATTCTTTTTCCATTATTTCTCAAGGTCGTGTTGAGGCAATTTTTAATGCCAAGCCTGAAGAGCGCCGTGCTATTTTCGAAGAAGCCGCAGGTGTTCTCAAATATAAAACACGTAAGAAAGAAACGGAAAGCAAGCTTAATCAAACCCAAGATAATCTTGATCGTTTGGAAGATATCATCTACGAGCTAGATGGTCAGGTTAAACCCCTTAAAAAACAAGCAGCCACAGCCAAACGTTACTTGGAATTAGATGAAGAGCGTAGACAGACACAGCTTAATCTTTTGGTCCACGATATTGAAGTTGGTAAAAAAGATTTGTCCAAAACGCAAGAGGATTTGGCAGAGGTCAAGGACAAATTAACCAGCTATTATGAGGAACGTCATCGTCTAGAGACTGAAAACCAAGAACTTAAGCAAAAACGTCATCAAATTTCAGAACAAATTTCTTCAGACCAACAAACCTTGGTGGATGTCACACGTCTTATTAGCGACTTTGAGCGTCAAATTGATCTTTATACCATGGAGAGTCAGCAGCGTTCAGAGAAAAAAGAAGAAACTGAAGCTCGTCTCAGTGAGCTAGAGCATTTGAAAGCAGAGGCAAGAGCATCCCTTGATAAGGTTAATCAAGGCCAAGTTGAATTGAATGCTGAGTTGGATAGCCTTGCCAAAGAGTTGATTGCTATTCAAAAAGAACTAGAGCAATTTTCTGATGATCCAGATACACTTATTGAACGTTTACGTGAGGACTATGTTGGTCTGATGCAGGAGGAAGCCAAAGTTTCCAACAGTTTGACTCAGGTTACCCACGACATGGACAGTCAGACACAAGCGCTTGAGGCACAAGCTGAAGAATATAAACAAGCTCAAGCGGATTTACTTTCCGCTCAGGAAGTGGCTAGCGAAGCCCAAAAAGCTTATCAAGTAGCCCAAGCGAGTCTTCAAAGCCTCTTAGCTAGCTACAAAGAAAAGGCTCAGGCTTATCAAGCTCTTGATAAGGACTACCAAGAGGCTCAAAAGCAGATGTTTGACCTCATGGATTATCTTAAAAGTAAAGATGCTCGTCGTCAAAGTCTAGAATCTATCCAGAAAAATCATTCTAATTTCTATGCAGGGGTGAAGGCTGTCCTTCAAAATGCTCAATCCATTCAGGGAATTATTGGCGCAGTCAGTGAACACTTAACCTTTGACACGCGTTATCAGACGGCTCTTGAGATTGCTATGGGAGCTAGCGGGCAAAACATTATTGTTGAGGACGAAGCGGCTGCTAAGCGTTCGATTGACTACTTGAAACGAAATCGTCAGGGACGTGCGACCTTCTTGCCTTTGACCACTATTAAGCCACGTCAACTTAATGGACAATTTGCTCAAAGTCTTGCCAATGCACCAGGTTTTATAGGTATGGCTTCCGATTTAGTTACCTATGAGGACCGCTTATCTAATATTTTCCAAAACCTCCTAGGGGTGACAGCAATCTTTGATACCATTGACAATGCTAATAAGGCGGCTCGAGCGGTTCGTTTCCAAGTGCGTATGGTTACTCTTGATGGCTCTGAGATTCGTCCAGGTGGTGCCTTTGCTGGTGGTACCAACAAACAAAATAATAGTCTCTTTATCAAGCCTGAACTAGATGCCTTGACTGCTGAAATTAACCAGATTAAGGCTCAATTAAGTGATAGTGAAGCCAAAGTTGAAGCCCTTAAGGTTAAACGTAAGGCTCTACAGAAAGAGCTAGAAGATCTTAAGGTAGATGGTGAGAATGCTCGTCTGCAAGAGCAAAAACTAGGCTTAGAACATCAACAAGCCTTGTCAGATGTAGAGAAAAATCAAGCCTTAGTAGATAGTTTCAAACAGGATTCTCAGGGAACTGAAGGTGCAAATCTGCAAGATAAGGCTGAGCAACTTAAAACTGAGTTAGCGCAAATTGCATCCAAGCGTGAGGCCATTAACGACCGTATTGAGGCCATTAAGGAAGACAAAGATGCTCTTGGTCAACAAAAACAGGTTCTCCTAGACAAGCAATCTGAACTTCAGTTGAAGGAACGTGACTTGCAGGCAGAATTGCGTTTTGCGAAGACAGAAAGCAATCGTCTTCAAGCTGACTTATCTGAGTTAATGAAAGAATCGGATAGTCTTAAGGCGCTCCTTAACAACCAGGTTGATGAAGACCAAACTGACCGCCTTCCCCATCTGCAAGCGCAGCATAAAGAGGCTGTTCAACGTAAAGACGATTTGGAACAAGCTCTTGTCCGTGCCAAGATTCAGGTGCAAGATTACGAAGGTCAGTTGGAGGATTTGGAGGAACGTTTGGCAAAAGCTGGCAATCGTAACGAGGATTTGATTCGTCAACAGACTCGCTTGGAAGAACGTGAAAGTCAGATTAGTCAATCACTTCGTAAGTTTGCGACTCAGTTGGCTGAAGATTATCAGATGACGCTCGAAGCAGCCAAAGGTCAGGCTAGACCTCTTGACAATGTCGAACAAACCCGCCAGAATCTGCAAGTTCTTGAGCGTTCGATTAAAGCTTTGGGGCCAGTCAATGTGAATGCTATTGCCCAATTTGAAGAGGTTAAGCAACGTCTTGATTTCTTGAACGGCCAAAAGGATGATTTGCTCGAAGCTAAGAGTCTCCTTCTGAATACCATTAATGACATGGATGATGAAGTGAAATCACGCTTTAAAACAACCTTTGAGGCTATCCGAGAAAGCTTTAAACAGACCTTTACCCAGATGTTTGGTGGAGGTTCAGCTGACTTGATTTTGACCTCTGACAATCTCCTAGAGGCTGGAGTAGAAATTTCAGTTCAGCCACCAGGTAAGAAAATTCAATCACTTAACCTTATGTCTGGTGGTGAGAAGGCCTTGTCAGCTCTGGCCCTTCTCTTTGCCATCATTCGTGTTAAGACTATTCCATTTGTTATCCTAGACGAAGTAGAAGCGGCTTTGGATGAAGCCAATGTTAAACGCTTCGGTGACTACCTTAATCGTTTTGACAAGTCAAGTCAATTTATCGTAGTTACCCACCGTAAGGGAACTATGTCTGCAGCAGACTCTATTTATGGAGTAACCATGCAGGAATCAGGTGTCTCGAAAATCGTTTCAGTCAAACTGAAAGACCTTGATTTAGACTAAAAATAGATTATATTTTCATGAAAGATAGTTGATAGCTTTATCACTATCTTTTTTCAAAGTCTCAAAAAATTTGTAAAGACTTTCAGAAAAAATAAAGTTTGCGCTTTCAAAATTACGCAATCGATTGCGTAAAATGGGATAACAAAGACTATGATTAGGATTTTAGGTTTTATGAGAAAGAGGACGACTTGTCATTTCCCACTGACATGTTACAATATTTAAGGAAATGTCATATGGGGATATGGTGTTTTTTGAAGTTAGTTATAGTGTATGTGTTAAGATACGATTTTCTGGACACATTTTAGGCTTCGAGTAAACAAGTCTAAGAAGTCTTCTTTCGAGCGAAAAATCCAGGCTGGGAAACCTGGATTTTTCTTTGTCTTTTTCTACCATTTGTCAAGCATGTCAAGGCATTTGATAAAAAATAGATCGAATTCCATAGTCAAACTAAGGAATTTGTCTATTTTTGAACTAAGGTTCAGTGTAAAAAGTGTACGCAAAAACAACGC
>NZ_BAABOB010000012.1:0-33171 GCF_054785155.1 Streptococcus parasalivarius | reverse complement strand
ATACTACTTCTGATTCTGATTGTGATACAGATTGTGACTTAGACACTACTTCTGATTCTGATTGTGATACAGATTGTGACTTAGACACTACTTCTGATTCTGATTGTGATACAGATTGTGACTTAGATACTACTTCTGATTCTGATTGTGATACAGATTGTGACTTAGACACTACTTCTGATTCTGATTGTGATACAGATTGTGACTTAGACACTACTTCTGATTCTGATGAAGATTGTGACTTAGACGTTACTTCTGATTCTGATTGTGACACTGATTGTGATTTAGAAACCACTTCTGATTCTGATACAGATTGTGATTTAGACGCTACTTCTGATTCTGATGAAGATTGTGATTTAGACACTACTTCTGACTCGGATTGCGAGTTTGATGCAGAGTTTGAGAATGATTGCGATTGAGAAGCAGATTCAGAATCATTCATCTTAACGAAGTAATAGTTCACATCAGTTGATGGTTTAATCGCAGTTGGAATTGAGTAGTTGTTTGAGAATGATGAATAACCCTTCAATTCAGAGTATACTTTTCCGTTTGGCGCTGTTGGGTCATTCGCAACAGATCCTTCTGCTTGGATTTCTGGAACTTTACCAGCGATGACGTTGTAACTGTTATTACCAGCTCCGGCAGGTGTCAATGATGTGCTTGGAGCACCTTTGAATGGACGTGGATAAGTATGTAGAGTTCCGTCCATTTGTTTATAAGTATCTGTCTCAGTAGCAGACGACCAACCAGTGATAATGAGTGATTTGCTTCCAGCAGTTTCGTTGACTTCAAGATAGTAGTCACCATTTTTACTGTTTACTTTTGTAACTTTAGTCTCATCAGCCTTCCACTCTTCACCAGCTTTATTTACTTTACTTGTATAGATGAGTGTGTACTTCGATACATCTTCAGTACCAATATCTGATGTAGCAAAATTGTTAACCTGTGATGGATCAAGAGCGTAGAATTTCGTTACAGTTGAGCCATCAGTATCAACGATTTCAGAAATACGTTTCACGTAGTAGTGGTTGGCTCCACCTTGAAGTTCAACAAGTTTTTGTCCAACAACACCCTTACCGAGAATACCTGATGTTTTTTGAGTTGTATCTGTTGTGGCAGCTACAGGTTTGTAACCAGCAACATCACGATTTCCTGAGGCTGTGAATTGTTGTCCTGCAAGACCTGTTTGAGTATAGCTTGCAAGAACTGTTTCATTTCCAGTTGGTTTGTATGTTTGACCTTCTGTGTACTTGCTACTGTCAACGACTTTATAGTAAGTTGTTTGATCAGCTTTAGCATAAGGAACAGAAGTTTGAACGTTTTGTTTGTCTTCACCTTGGTTACCTGGGTAGTTAGTATCACGGATTTGAAGTGTTTCATACTCAAGGTTAGCATTTACCAATGAGAAGGTAACGTTACCTGGATTAGTTCCGTTAGCAGCTGCGTATGTCAAAGTGTTAGTTACATCAGAGTTGTTGTTTGTGATGTAGCTTGGAAGTGAGATATTGCTTTCTCCCGCTTTGATTGTACGAGTGTAAACTTCTGAACCATCAGACTTCTTAACGATACGCAAGTAAACATCTGGGTTAGCTGAAAGGCTACCAGTGATTGCAGAACGGTCTACTGAAAGAGTAGCATAATAATCAAAGTTTGTTTTAGCTCCAGTAGCGTGGTTAGTTTTAAGGAATTGCCATACACCAAAAGTGAAGCGATCAGCGTTTGGATCCAAAGCATAGCCAGCTTCGTTGAAGGCTGCATCTTCAATCGTTGCACCATTAGCGTTTGAGATAACTGGGTTAGTATCTACGCTACCAGCAGTGCTTGTTGAGATTGGTGCCAACTGTGCTGTCACTGCTGCAACACCATTAACTACTGAGTTACCTGTGAAGCCATTGTCAGTGATCTTAGTCATCATGTTGTCAACAGCGTTTCCAAGGCGCTCACGTTGTTCTGCGTAAGCAGCGTTTGTTGCTGATGCAGCAAGCAATGTTGTTGATTTAGCAACTTCTTCTTGAACTGTTGCGATAGCAGTTTGGATTTCAGCTTTAGCAGCTGTATCAGTCAACTTAGCTTGGTAATCTTTAGCGATACCTACAAGCAATTCTGCTTCTGAAACGTTTTGATCCAAGATAGTTTTTTCATCTTCTTGTGTCGCTGTTTCTGATGCAGTTGCAGCTGTTGAAGTTGCTGATTCTGAAGCTGAAGATGATTCTGAGTTTGAACCACTGTTGCTTTCAGTGTGTGATTGGCTTTCAGATGTTGAGTTCACTTTGCTAAGTGATACAGATTCTGAGATAGCTTGTGACAATTCTGCTGATACAGATTGTGATACTGAAACTGAAGCGTCTGTGCTTGCTTGAGCGTCAACTGAAGAGCTTGTAGACTCTTGACTAGCTGATGCTGGAGCTTCTGAAGCTACTGTTTCAGATACTGGAGCAGCGCTCAAGGCAACTGAATCAGAGTTAGCAATGATATCATGATTTGTAGTTGCTTGGCTTTCCAAAGCTGGAGCACTTGTTTCTTCGGCTTGAGCAGTGTAAGTTGCTACTGCTCCACCTGCCACAGCACCTGCTGCTGCAATCCCTTTAAGAAGAGCTGTACCTGAAAGAAGAGAAGATTTTTCTTCTACATTTTGAACTGATACTGACGGAGCATCTGCGCCACCTTTAACAACTTTGAAAAGTCCAAAGTTAGATGTCGCAGCACGAAGCCAGTTTTTACCCGATTTGATAAGTTTGAAGCGAGTCACGCGATCAGTTTCGCGGAATTCACCTTCGTTACGTCTAAAAAACATATTTACCTCCTAAAAAATATGAGTTATTTCCTAATCTGGAAATTACATTTTATAATATAACACAAGTTGACTAAAAATTGTTCTTTTTTATCTCATTTTCTTCAAAAAAATGTAAGGTTTTCGCAATTCTGAATTTTCTGATTAATATAAATAATTACCCTTATTTTTATGTGCAAACGGTTGAAAACCCCTATTTTATGCTACTTGTTTCTATTGTTCTCATTTTTAAGCTGACTATCGTTCGGTTTAAAATTATCCAACAATTCCATTTTTGATAAATTGTCACACAATTACAATCAATTGTTTTAGGCGAATTCTTTACATCTGTTAGGCTATTATTGACTATTTTTTAACATTAATCCTAATTAGAGACAGGTCTTCCTTAAATCCTTAAGTCTAAAGTGAAAATGATTTGAATAATTTATAAAAAGTCAAGATATATGCTCAGATTTGTCACAAAAAAAGGATTACCTTTCGATAATCCTTTTTCTATTAGCTTAATGCCATGATAGCATCGATAAAAAGTTTCTTTGTGAAGTAACCGTTACTAATGAGATAGACTGTGTGGCGAGCATTAGCCACCATCTGTGCATACTCCTCCTCGGTACATTCTTGAACGCAACGGTCTGCTTCTTCCAGACTTGAAACGACGAAGCCTAGACCATGTTTTTTGATATAGTCTGCATTTGAGAGGTAGTCAGGTACAACAACTGGGAGACCTGCGGCTAAGTAAGTAGAGAGTTTATAAGAGATGTTCATCTTATAGTAGTCAAGCTCGTCCTCTGGTTTTTCCGAATTTCCCCAGACCAGACCAAATCCTCCCTTAGATAGTTCTAGCAAAAGCTCATGTTTATTTCGCCAGCCTTCGAGGTGGACTTTGGAATAATCCTTATCCTCTTGTTTATCTGCGTAGACGTGGAGAGGGGTCGTTTGTTTCCAGTCTAAGATATGTGGGAAACGTGTTGGGTTTCCGGCAAAAATCATTTTCTTTTGGAAAGCAGGCTGGTGCAAGTCCAGACTATGAGGTAAGTCCCAAAGTTTTTGGATGATAATCTTCTCAACTGTTAGCCCTTCCTCAATTAGTCGATCACGCATCTTTTCAGATGGAACAACGACGATATCACAGAGATTGTACATGTCAATATAAGAAGACATGAGATAGTAGTTACTATCAAACATGAGAGGTGGGACGTCATGGATAAACATAACGGTCTTAGCATTAACAGCTTTGAATTTACGGAGCAACCGACTATCCCACTCACTACCATTCCATGATGGGGACTGGAAGAAAACAATGTCTCCAACACTTAGTCCTGCTACAATCCCATCAAAGCGGGAATTAAGCTCTCCATCTGGCTCTTGACTACTATCATAGAAATAAATTCCTAGTTCATTAGCACCGAGCTCTCTGGCAATCTTCATGGTATCATTTTGGGCAATCAAGGCCACACTGCGTGAGGACTGGCCAAATAAATTTGTAAAATGTACGCGCATGACATACTTCTTTCTATTATACGCTAGGAAGTCCTCTACTTATAAGAAACAATCATAAAAATAAGTAAGAGGATAAAGAGGGCTATGCTGATAGCCAAGGTCAACATTTTTCGAATCGGTTGGCTAGCCCAATAACTTGGTTTACCGATATTACTAGTGGCATCCGTTGAGAAAATCTGCGTTTGACGCGGTTGGATGGTCACTAGGACAATAAGGGCAACCGAAAGAATCACTGCTAGAACCATAAATACTAACATCATAAGACTACCTCAACAAACCAATAAGGGTGAAGATCAAACCGATGATAATAACAAGTCCGAGCATGATTGAAAAGCTCTTGTTGATCCTCTCTCCTCTGGTTTCTTTTTCTTTTGTGATAGGCTTTTGCTTGAGTTCTTCCATACGGCCTTCAACGTCACCGTAGAATAAATCTTTTTTAGACATGATTTCCTCCTAAAAGTGATTGTAAGCGGTCGGCCAACTCAGAAGCAGTCAGAGTATTGGCTTGAGCTTCTTGAGCTTGCATGGCCTCTTGCATAGCTTGATTGTCGCTTAGGACCTTCTTAATCTTGGCAACCATAGCTGGATAGTTCTGACTGGCATAGATATGCTCTGGTGCTGTATAGACAGGTCCATGAGCTGTTTCTGAAAAGGCCAGAATCAATAATTGGTGTTCAAAGGCAGTTCGCGTCGCCTTATACAATTCATTATGATGGTTAATGTCCAAGTAGAGGTCAGACTCTTGATAGAGCTTGTCCAACTGCTTGTGACTAGCGTTTGGATGGAGCACAACGTTTGAATAACGCATCATTGAGAGCAATCTTGGTGACATCTCAGTGACTGCCGCAATCTGGAAGGTCACATCAGGGAGTGACTCAACCAAGGCTTCTAAACGCTCAATTTGGTCTGAATTGGTTGCAATAAAGGCATTACGAGGTTTGCAATGGTTTTCCTTGAAGTCATAGGCATAGCCAAATGACAAGACCTTGTGTTTTTTATCCTCAGGTACCAGCGTCAAGGCTTTTTCATAAGTGGCCTTATCAGGAATGATGATGGCATTGGCTCTGGCTGAATTATCCTCTAAGATACCATTCATATTGCCTGGTAGGATATCACCCAGTGGCTCTTGCCAGACAAGGACATCAGTGGCACCCTTATTTTGCATAGTCCATGAGACGACGAAAGGTGTTGCCAAGCTATTAAAGATAATGTGATCGATATCACCAAAGACCTGAGCTAGGAAGGCTTTAACAAATTCGGTACGGTTGGCGAAACGACGGAGGGCTTGTCCTGGTAGAGTCAAGAGAATATCACTGGTGAGATGATTTTCCAAAATACGTTCGTCGCCTTCTTTGGTTTGGTAGCTGGTAAAGACTGCCTGACCGTTCTCATCATGAGTGGTTTTGGCAAAGCAGAATCCATATTTGTTATAGTGGTCCACTTGGCGAATCTTTCCTGACTTGTCTAACCATTCGACACTTTTAACGATACGAGCCTTGCTACCATCTGGGTAGGTGATGCGGGCACGTTCTTCGGTAAGATTAGACACACGCGCCATCTGATTGTTCCCTGAAATTTCCCAAAAGGCTGGCACAGGAACTTGGTTGAAAAAGCGTGGTTTGCCAGTTTCCTCTTCTGCTTCCACATAATAGGTGAAAGGAGAGAGAGCGTCTTGAGGGAGAAAACCATCTGGATTGATGACAACTGTTGTGGCATCATAGCCTGCTACCTGAAGTGAGTAGGCTAGATCCTTACTGGCTTGATTGTAGTAATCACATAAGAATATCATGAGCGTACCTCCTCAAGTAACTGTTTCCAAGCTGCCTTAACTTGACTGGTCAAGAAGCCTTTGGCAAGGTCATAAGATTTTTGACGCATGGCTTCGATATTGCCTTTTTCATAGAGACGGACAATGGCATCCTTATAGGACTTGGTGATGACATCCACAACATGATTTTCAGCGACAGGGAGGAGATAACCGTTGACCCCGTCTTCTATAAAGGTTTGATTTCCATAAGGCACATCAAATCCAATCATCGGAAGACCTGAACCAACCGCCTCCATGAGAGTAAGGCCAAAACCTTCACTGGTTGAAGCTGTTAGGTAGACCTCGTACTGGCTATAAATGTCAGTCAAGTCAGCATGCCCCATGAGTCGGATATAGTCGCCAGCTTGTGCTTCGACAATAATCTCACGCAACTTGGCATCCATACTACCACTACCGTAGATATCAAAAGTGATATCTGGCAGAGTCTTATGAACCTCGATAACCGCACGAACTAACCAGTCAATGTGTTTTTCCTGAGCCAATCGTGAGGCCGTAATCATTGAGAATGGCTTACGTGGCTTGTCCTGTCCAACCAATTCAGGCAGACTTCCCACTGGAATAGTGTAAATCTTTGGATCATGGTTGGTGTAGCGACGGAACTGTTCCTGCAGAATTTCCTTCTGACGATCAGTTGCCACGATAAAGAAATCAACCTTGTCCGCATTGGTAAACTGGTACTCGTAATAGTTATTCCAGAGAATATAGTTGCCATCAGTTTGATTGACACTAAAATGCTCAGCGTGAACCACTACACCTAGGCGAGCAGCTTGCGCTTCTTCAAAGACCAACTGGCCAATACCTGTTTCACGGTCCAAGATGACCACATCATCCTTGGTTAGGGCTAGACGTTTGAAGAAATAGCGAAGGAATTCTTGCTTACCATAAAGAACCTGATCAGGAAAACGATAGATATCCTGATTATTGTCTCCGACAATCATGTCATAGGCTGTAGACCCATCTTCGTTATAAAAACGACGTTGGTAAACCTTGGCTTGATTGTCCTTAGGCGCAGAATACTCACTGCAGTAACGAGTGTAAGAGTAAAAGTCCTTGCGCAAGAGCTTGTCATTGACAAAATAGCTGACTGTTTCCACTGCATCTTCGTCCATCGCACGAAGGTTACATGCTACTACCATATCATCCTGTGGATAATGGTAACGAATGAGGCGACCAGCAACTTCCTTGCGCTCAGGATTGGCAGGTAAGACGGTCTCTATTTCTGCTAGGCTAATAGTCGATGGCGCAATCTTGATATCTGTAAAATAGTTATGGAGCCAGATGATTTCATCGTCTGAAAAACCAATCTTACTAGTCATATGCTCGATATTATCCCCAAGGATGAGGTCCATAAAGACAAATTTTGCTTCTTGCCCCATTTCCTTGAAAATCTTAGCACGATAGGCCTGAGCATATTCGACACCACTGCTGGCCCAACCTATGCCTAAATTAATGTTATATACTGTCATAATTTCCTTATTTTATGGGAAATGGCTGATGATATCTCCTTTTTTAGTGACTTGCACCTGACTGAGGAGAAGATTACGAACCATATCCTTTCTGATTTGACGTTTCATGGCTTCAAAGCCCTTGTAAGCCTCTTGGTAATATTCGACAATAGGGTTCTTTTGACTGAGTTGCTGGCTACCGATAGCCATTTGGAGTTGTTGCAGATAGTCTACCTGCTCTACCCAGTTGTCATCCACAGCCTTAAGCATGGATA
The DNA here is from genome assembly GCF_054785155.1 of Streptococcus parasalivarius. Lineage (NCBI taxonomy): Bacteria > Bacillati > Bacillota > Bacilli > Lactobacillales > Streptococcaceae > Streptococcus > Streptococcus parasalivarius. The sequence goes on along the minus strand of NZ_BAABOB010000012.1, from coordinate 25,335 downwards.
GGCGTTGGAAATACTCGTTAAGTTCCTTAGTCTTCAACTCTTGCTTCTTAGCATCAAGTTCACGATAAGCAAACTGGTAGATGAGTTCCAAGACTTGCTCACGATTGTTGAGGTCCAAATTCTTTGGAATCTCATTGATGCGGAAGCTGATATTACGCAAGATGAAATGGTAAAGATTTTCCGCTTTTGAGAAATCTTCCTCAGCCATAGCTTGGTCGATGAAATCGTCAAGAACCTCGTCGATAACAGTGTCCAAACCTTGATTGTGGTAGATGAGACGGTCACGTTGAGCATAAATCATCTCACGTTGGATGTTCATACTTTCTGCAAATTCAAGCGTCTGACGACGTGAGGTACGACCAGAACTCTCACTAGCTTCTTGGGCTTTTTCAACCAATTTACGATACTTGCGACCGGTCAGTTCCTTAGGATCAATGTGATCATTAATGGCGTATTCTTTGTAGGTACGGTGAACCCATGATGGACCGTATTTCTTAATCACATCGTCTTCAAGTGAGACGAAGAATTTAGACATACCAGGGTCTCCCTGACGTCCAGAACGGCCACGAATTTGCAAGTCAATACGTTGACTTTCCATACGTTCCGTACCGATTACGACCAATCCACCCAGTTCAGCTACGCCCTTGCCGAGCTTGATATCTGTTCCACGTCCAGCCATTGAAGTCGCAACTGTCACGGCACCCATTTGTCCTGACTCAGCAATCATCTCAGCCTCTCGAGGTGCATTGTTGGCATTTAGGAGGTTATGAGCAATCCCCTCACGCAAAAGCAAAGAAGAATAAAGCTCTGACATTTCCACCGAACCAACGAAAATCAAGATAGGATTGCCTTTTTCATGATAATGCTTAACATACTCTAAAGAAGCAAAGACCTTCTCTGGCAGAGTCGCATAAATCTTATCTGGATAGTCGATACGTTGTTTCTTACGGTTGGTTGGAATTTGAATGACCTTCATACCATAGGTATCGAGAAATTCTTTTTCCGCGACCTTACCAGTACCAGTCATCCCTGAAATTTTCTGGAATTTTTTAAAGAGACTTTGGTAGGTGATAGAAGCCATGGCTCTGGTTTCTTGTGACAAGGCCACTAATTCCTTGGCTTCGATGGCTTGGTGGAGTCCACCTTGGAGCTTGGTCAATTCCAAGAGACGACCTGTCGATTTATCAAGAAGGACCACTTCTGGCCCTTTCTTACCATCACGAATGATGTAGTCCTTGTCCTTTTTATAGAGCAAGTGGGCACGAAGTGAGAAGAGCAAATGACGGGCAAAGGTACTATTTTCCTCATCGTAGAGGTTGCCGATACCGAGGTAGTTTTCAGCAGCCTTGGCACCCTTAGTGGTCAACCAAACTTCACCTTTTTCCTCTTTGAAGATGTAGTCTTCACCCTCGACCAAGGTGGTCATAAGCGTATCCATCATTCCATAGTAGTTGGACTGAACACGGGGCGCACCAGAAATAATCAAGGGCGTCTGGGCACTATCAAGAAGGACAGAGTCTACCTCATCGACGATAGCATAGTTAAAGGGACGCATGTATTTCCCGTCTTGGTTAGAAGCAAGGTTATCAATCAAATAGTCAAAACCTAGACTGGCATTGGTCGTGTAAACGATATCTGATTGATAGATGGCACGCTTTTCAGCTGGTTCCATCTCATTACTGCCTTCCACACAAGGCACACCAATCGTCAAACCTAGGAACTCATAGACCTGACCCATTTCTTCGGCGTCACGGATAGCCAAGTATTCATTGGTCGTAACGAGGATAGCCCCTTCACCTGACAAGGCATTAAGGTAGACTGGCATGGTTGCCGTCAAAGTCTTACCCTCACCGGTATTCATCTCAGCGATATGGCCCTGGTGCATGACAATGCCCCCCATGACCTGAACATCATAAGGAAACATGCCTAGCACGCGCTTATCTGCTTCACGAACAACCGCAAAGGCTTCTGGCAGGAGGTCGTCCAAGCTTTCTCCTTGGGCTAAACGCTCCTTAAATTCCTGCGTTTTATTTTTCAACTCAAGGTTGCTCAGACCGGCCATTTCATCGGCTAGTCCGTTAATTTCCTTGAGTATCTCCTTAACAGGGAGAATAGGATTCAGTTGTTTAAACATGTTCTTCTCCTGTTTCTTCCAGTTTTAAGCTGTAGAAATCCAGCTCTTTGACCCCAGCACTCAAGAGGGAAATACGATAGGTATAAGCCTCATGAGGGTAAATAAAGGTCATGTGGGTACTTTTTTCAATAAGCTGTTTGATTTCATTGTCATAACGGTCCAAAAAGCTGACTTTCAAAAAGACTGATCCTGTTGGTACAGCTTCGAGATTAGCCGTCAAATCATAGCTATGCCCTTTTTTCAAAAGTGGGAGGGCAGGCTGGGTACGAGCAGCTTGATAGTTTTGGATGGCCATCCAAGACTGGATTTCCGTTCCTGATGGCACCAAAGGATTGTAAAATTGTACAGAACCATCTTGGCGCTTAACAATTTTTGAGCCATACATGTAAGCTTTGTGGTTTAAACCCCACAAGATTTCTGATTTCTTGTTTCTGAACATTCTTACTCCTTTCTTCCAAAATCATTTTCTAAAATCATACGGTAAAAATTGACAAACCAAGTTGTCGCCGTAGCGGAATCATCGTTGTGTCGCCCCGACGTTCCCTTGCTGAGAATCTTTGCCCCTGAATAATAGAGGGATTTGGTAATATCCTCATAGGCCGTTGGATCCATATCCTCATCTTTCATGTAAGAAAGACCAAAGGTCGTGTTTGAAAAATCTGCTTTTTCAAACTTATTCCAGAACTTCTGATTAAGAGCCTCAACACCATCATTATCCAAACGTCCTGTCTGCAAATGCAAGACATCAATTCCTGTTGGAAAGACCTCTGGCGCCAAGAGTCTGGCACGATTACCGATAGTACCGACATTAGCTAGAGGTTTAGACATGATGATGGCATGAGGTTCAAAGTCCGCACCATAATACATAGATGGGAAGGTTCCCATGGACATCCCAGAAAGGATGAGCTGACTATTGTCAAAACCTAGGTAGTCCAAGTAATGTTGGATGGTATCCTTGATACTATTTTCAAGTTCTTCAGTTCCCATGTAAAAGGCTCCACCCTGAAGGCGAGGATCTGAAAAGAGCAAAAAGGGAGTTCCCATAGCCTTCATCATCCCGAAACCTTCGAAACCTTCGGCAGGACGGAAACCTGAGAAGTAAACAGACAAAGGTGGCTTGAAGTCTCCAGGATAGAAGAAATAGTTGATTTCCTGACGTTTGCTATCGTGGAGAATACCACCGCCAAGGACAAACTTCCCAAACTGGAAACGCGTCAAACGTTGGTGAAGCCCACCAATAGTAATCTGACCTTTGCCCTTCATTTCAAGACTTGCTGACAAAAGGAAGGTTCTGTCCTCATCAAGAACAATGGCTCCTTTGCGCATTTCTTCTTCTGAAACGATGTAGGTCTTGAAAATGCCTGCGACCGAACCTTCTGGCAGAAGATTGAGAATCAAGCGGCACTCACAGGTAGCATCTTTTTCAAACTCCAACCAAAGCTCAATTGGATTTTCCTTACTAGCTCTGACATTATAGGTCCAGTCCAAGACAGGACTAAATTCTTGACCATAATCACCCTTTAAAATGACATTTTCATAACCATGATAGGTCACTTCACCACTGAAATTTGGGTTAACTTGGGTAGTGAATGGAAACATCTTATCCCCGTATTGCCCTGAAAAGAGCGCTTTGGAAAGGGTAAAGAGCAACTGACCATGATTTGAAAAATCCGTTGGGACAGCGCAAACTTCCTTCAGAAACTGAAGAAGGCTCTCATCTGGCACTTTTATGGTTTGATCAAAGAAGATAGTATGAGGAATCAAATATTCTTTAATAGCCATCAATTCTTCAAGACCCGCAAGACTGTCCACAATAACTGCTGTGAAAGCCTTGATTTCGTCTTCTTCGATGGTTTCTTGCAAGGTCTCAATCTGACCAGGACTACAATAGTACCATTTCATATTTTCAGGAATTTCCTGTTTTTCTGACCAGTTAGAAGATCCAACTTGTAGTATTTTCAGGCGATTATCCTTGGTCATTCTGCTCCTCCTTCAACCAATTTTCCCATTTTTGTACCAAACGGTCTCCCGTATTTTCCTTAATTTTCTCAATCGAGTAGATAAGGGAACGGTTCCAGTTGTTCAATTGTCCCAAATAGTAGTAAGCCCCTTTTTCAAAATCAGACAAGTGCTTCAAGATATAACCATTCTCTTGATGGGTCACATACTCAGACGCCACACGGTTAATCTGTGGAATACCTGCACTAATTCCGGCAATCTGTGTATAACGATTAGGCTCCTTACTCAAGTCGACAATAAGGCGTGTAAATTGAAGTGACTTGATAAGAGCAGTCTCGTCACGCAGATCTTGGAAAGAAAATCGGCTTATAATTTCGTTATTTTCTTCCAATTTATTTTCTGCACCACTACTTTCAACAACTTCTTCAAAGGCTTCTGGACTCAAACGTTCTTCAATCATTTTTTCCACTTGATGTTGCAGGCTACCGAGTTGCTCTGGATTGGCATTAAATGCACCAAACTCAACCTGTGTCTTTGGATACTTAGCCACGAAAGCCAAGACCTGATAAATAGCCTCTAAATCCAACTGATCGAAGTCAACCTGATAAAAGATTTTAGACTCTTTGACACGTTGACTGGTTCCCAAAGCCAAACGGGTATCGAAGGAAGCCATATGTTTGAGTTTCTTAGCCTCTTTCGGATAGGCAACCTGAAGTTGCTCCAAGTAATCGTAACGATCCGCAATCATTAAGTCCACCTGTGGAAGAAAGGCCGCATAAGCATCAACCTTATCTTCCTGATTACGTTCTGCGAACCAGGTCAAAATCTTTGTATTTTCTGCTGGCAAGTGTTCAAAGAGGTGTTTGTTGTGACGCAGGTCTGACGCAATAACAAAACGGTCTGCTGCCTTGACCTCTTCAGCTAAGAATTTATTCAAAAATTCCCAGATAACTTCTGAAAGGTCACCGTAATAACTCTTTTCAAAACGGCCATCTGTACGAGGGTTGGCTACAATTCCACGTCCATCAAAGAAATGACAAAGCTGCCAGACTCCCTTGGCGTTGAGGTAGTTTCGGTAGATGGGTTGTCCCTCTTCATAATAAAGGCTACTCGAAATAAAGCCGCGGTCATCGTAGACATCTTCACGAATGATTTGCTCATCCTTAAAGTAGCGAATCATTCCAATAAAACCCTCTGATCCGAATTCAACCTCGGCATAACGCTGGTGTTGGCATTGAACCACAATTGCAAATGGTGTGTGAACAAAGGTAGACCCTTCTGGCCATTCCAAATCTGTCACCTGAAGATTTCGCATCTCTTCATCCGTAATACCTTGAATCAAATCAAAAATAGCTGTGTAGCCAACTTCTAAGACATCATGACGATGCAAGAAATAACGCAAATGAGGTTGATAGGCTAAAAGTAAAAGCTGAGGCGCTAGATCTTCGTCCTGAAAAATGCGAACTTGGTGCAAGCTATCATCAAATTCAATTTTTTGACGGATACGGTACCAAGGATCAATGGCAGTCTTCCAAAATTCATCCGTCTGTCCATACCAAGCTGGAATAAAATAATACATGAGTTCTCCTTCATTGTCTTTTCATCACAATACTTGAGATTGAGGGGCAGACCGATCACGCATCACCAGCCTGCCTCTCAACCCCACGAGGGGTGAGATATTATACATTTTCAAAAAGTGGGGTATAGGAAGTGTTAAGCTTCAAAGCTTTCATTTCCTCGTTAACGTTGTAAATCATACCGCTAAAAATCAAGAAAGTACCAGGAATCATACTAAGCTGTAAGTAATCCGGATTAACCAAGATAATGAGCATTGGAGCACCTGCCATAAAGAGCATGTAAAGGGCACCGATGAAACCAAGTCTAAGGACCAAATGGTTGATATAGGCACTGGTTTCTTGACCTGGATAAACACCGTAGATATACTCACCTGACTTACGCATACGTTCTGAGATTTGCTCACCAGAGACATTAACAAAGGCAAAGGCTAAACCTAGAACGAAGAGCATGACTAGATAAATAACTAACCAAAGTGGTCGACCGACCGTCAAGGCCTTGATAGCCTCACTAGTCCACTTATTATCAGGATGCATAAACTGAATCAGCATAAAGACATACTGTGGAATGCTGACTAGTGACATGGCATACATGAAAGGCATCCCTCCGGCTGGGTTCAACATAATATCCAAGTAAGAATATTGTTTGAAGCGGTTATGAATGTTGATTTTATTGATTGGGATACGATATCTAGCCCTCTGCACAACCCCAGCAATGTAGAGAAAGACCAAACTGAACAAAAACAGAGGAAGCAAGACATCCCAACCAATACCTAGCTTTTCAACGCTATCCATGATTTGATATGGCATATTGGCCATCATACTCGCCATCAAGATAACAATGGATCCCCCAATCCCAAAGAGGGAGTTGAGATCCGATAACCAAATCAAGAAAAAGGTTCCAGCAATCAACAAGATGGTATTCATGAAAATGGCGAGACCGGCATTAACCCCAGAAACGATAGGTAGGTTCAAGGACACTGCCAGAGATTGGACCAAAGCAATTGCTAGGGCCAAGTACATTCGTCTGCGGTCCTGAATCTCGACGGGAAGGTTTTTTAAGCCCATTTTCTTAGAGAAAGAAAACATCTGCCAGAGAATCATTGCTGACATCCAGGGCGACAAGCCTACTGAAAAAAGCGACATAGACCTGAGGTTTCCACCCATCATGGCACTAGAGAAAGCCAAGGAACCCATGGCTCCCCCAAAGATATTTGCATTTTTCAAATCCACAAACGGTAGAACCAAGCGATTTCCTAAACAATAAATAAAGAGGAAAAAGACGGTCCATAACACACGTTTGGTGATTATCGATTGACTAATTTTTTTCACTGTTACTCCTATTTCCTGCCCTATAAACAGGCTGATGTTATTTCGTTAGAAATGAGACATAAACTAAATTGCAGCCCACTCATCCAAATAATGGATTACAGACTCTTCTTACGCATCTGGCGAATGGTCTCAGCCATCTCTTTCCAACGATCTCTTGAGTAGGTTTGCTGATTATGTTTGGTTGACTTGAGGTCCTCAAATCCTAAGATTGGTTTGTTTTCAAACCTAAAGGCATCAAGAATTTCCACTACTTTTCTGCCTGGATTAATATCCAAAAGCAAGTCACTAGTACGCACCAATTCCAAATCTAGCCCATTTAAACCTGCAATGGCTGAGTAAACTGTCACATTTGGATAGGTAATCAATTGGGCCAATTTGTCTGTCACATGCTGGCGTGAGGCAATTTTAAACTGTACCTTAGGAAGAGCCGAGATAAGATCCGTCAAATGAGGGATTTCTGAAATGTTGGTGTAGACCAAACAAGTAAATGGACGGCCCTTAGGATAAATCATGTCCTCTGAAAGTGGCAGTAAGGTGGCATTTTCAGCTACTCCTGACCAATCCATTTGGGCATAGAACCACCAAACCTCACGATAAGCTTGGCAAGCCAAAGGTAACCAGGGCTTACGGTGTGAAGTATAGTGTAAAACCTTAGGATAGTCTTGACCATTTGGCAAATGGTAACCAGCTAGACTAGACTTGGTCACAGCGTAGTTATTGTCAAAAGACAACGTCAACCAGTTGTTACGAAAAACCATATTAAGAATTGACTGCTCCGCAAATGGTACCTTATCATGCCATTCGCTAGTCATGTCAATTAAGTGACGTCTCATGTTGTACTGCTTCCAATAAGCCGTATCAATCACCATGAAGCCTGCATCAAACATTGCCTGACGATCCTGAACTTGAACAGCATAGTCACGTACAGCAGCCAAAGGTCGACCTTGCAAATCAAGGGTAAAGAGGTCCTCTAGAGAACCTGTAACCACCATGTCACTATCCAAATAAAGGGCCTGTTCCTCAGATACAAAGTCCGCCACAAAATAGCGTAGATAGCTAGCATAGTTGCTATTGGTCTTGTATTGTTTGATATGACTGCTATCTACACGACAGTTAATCACTTCACTGCCAAAAGCAGCCAGATGACGATTGAGCCCCCTAAACCACTCTTGAGAGAAATCATCGTTAATCAAGTAAAAACGAATGTTGCGATGATGGAAAACGATAGATTTTATGGTCGTAAGCACTTGATCAACATAGTCATAGTTAGCCGCTAGGACAATAGCATGCTTTTTAATCTCATAACGTTGAGGAGCCAAGCTCAAAACCTGGAATTTTTCCTGAATAGAGCGATAGGCTTCAGAATCTGTGAGACCTTGTTCTTCCACATTTTTCAAGCAAGCCTCTAGCATCTGACGATAGGTAACCATATATTTTTCCAGAGGGAAACCATGGCTAGCAACAATCGCCAAGCGTTCCTCCATGGCATAAACCAAAGTCATCATCCAATCTTGCATCCAAGTCGCTGATGGCATCTCTGGACTCTCACGGTAGACATAAAGTCCCTTATTGAGATAAACCGTACGCTCACTCATGAGATAGGCCTTAAGGTTGAAAAAGCCGTCTTCTCCTGCATGCTCTTTTGGAAAAAGCAAGTCATTAAACAAAGAACGTTTGTAGAGTTTGCCTGTCGCAGAAATCAGAGCGATGTTAATGTTATTGGTTTCTTCAAAGAGACCATCAATAATCTGAGCCGGTGAATAAACCTGCTCATAATAATCTTCATCCTTGATATAAAAATAAAAGAGATCTTCCGATTCCTTATAGACACTGTAATTAGCTACTGCGATATCCGCCTTGTGGGCCTGAAGAGTCTTATAAAGCTCCTCTAGATAGGTTGGCTCTACCCAATCCTCAGCATCCACATAGGTGACGTAAGCTCCCTTAGCCTGACGAATACCAATATGGCGAGCATCTGAAAGCCCTCCATTATCCTTTTTAAAATAGAGGATACGAAAATCCCTAGCAGCATAACTACGGCAAATGGCATCACTATTATCTATTGAGCCATAATTGATAAGGATGATTTCAAGATTTTGATAGGTCTGACCCAAAACACTGTCTAAACAGGTCTGGAGTTGATTTTCTACATTGTAAACGGGAATAATTACGGAAATTTTTTCTGTCATTTTTTATTTCTTATTTTTTCTAGCTAATACATTTTTTTATTTTCCTGTCTCAAACTTTCATAAGATAGCAAGGAACAGTCTAAGAATCTGACAAGCATTTTACGGTCACAAGATATAAAGATCGTAAACACATTCTATACACTTTTTCCTTGATTTTATCGAGACTTAACCATATTAAATTATAACATAGTATCACTTAATTTTCTAATAGATTAACTTTTTTATGAGGGATTTTTTTCAAATAAATTTCCTTTTATTTTCAAAAAAACTGATAGTTAGGAAGATTGAAATAAGTGGATAGAAAAAGAGATAGCTCCGATGAGAAACTATCTCTTAGAATAATTAAAACGTTTTGACGAGAGTTCTTAACCCCTTGATTTCTCTTACCCCTTATCCACAATTTTAATACGGCTACTGCCATCATGCGACTTGATGATAGCTAATTGTTGGGCGATGCCTTCTTTCATGTCGTCCACGTGACTGATGACACCGACCATGCGGTTTTCACCGATTTGCTCCAGAACAGCGATGGCTTTGGTCAGGGCTTCCTTATCCAGTGAGCCAAACCCTTCGTCGATGAAGAGAGCTTCAACAACAGCACCCTTGCTGGTATTTTGCACCACCTCTGAGAGGGATAGGGCAATAGCCAGTGCAGCGATAAAGGTTTCTCCTCCAGACAAGGATTTGATGGAACGCTCACTACCTGTCAGCTGGTCATAGACGTTGATGTCCAAACCAAAGTGATCACGCGCCCTACGCCCTTCTTCACTCAGAACAAAGGAATAGCGGTTATCCGTTAAGAGACCGATGTAGTTAGCATTGGCATAGTCCAAGATTTGTTGGAAATACTGACGGATAACATAGACTTCAAGATTGAGTCGTCCAGTTAGTGCTGTATTTTCTCCCTTAACCACCTTGACCAAATCACTGAGTTCTTGGTGAGCTTCAAAGGCCTCTTGATTACTGTCTTGAAGGGTTTTGGCCGCTTGGTAGGTAGCCGTCGCATCCTTAAGCCCCTGCTCCATGACAGAAACCTGAGCCAGTTGCTTATCATAGCTTTCCTGACTAGCCTCTACTGCTTGTGTTAGATTGCCAAGGTCCGGCTTTTCTTGGTCTTTGATAAGCTCTTGACCCTTGACAATCTGCGCCTTCAACTCTTGTTTAAGAGTTTGGTAGCTTGTCAATTGAGCCTGGAGCTCAGGGATCGCTTGCTTGTTCACCTCAAGAAGCCAAAGCTGGATTTGCTCTAGGTCATTGGTGAGGGCCCCTTTAGCCATAAGACTTTGGTCTAGTTCAGCCGATAAACGCTTAGTTTCTTGGCTAGCATTTTCTTTAGACTTGGTTAGGCTCTCAAGTTGCCCCTTGATGCCTTGAATGTCAGCATGAAGTTGGTTGTAGGCTTCACTATTTTCCTTGACTTGCTTATTGTAGAGGTCCAACTCTTGCTTTGCTAGGGAAATACGTTCTTGATAAACCTCAACAGATTCAAGCTCTTGATGAGCTTCTTGTAACTCCTTAAGACGTTCCTTAGCTTGGTCAAGCGCCGCATTAGCTTCTTGATAACTCTTAGTTAAATCTGTCAATTTTTCCTGAGCTTTGCTTAGTTCGGCTTGGTAATGGACATCATCAGCCTCTTCCTCATCAAAGCGTTTGTGTAGCTCTTGATAATACTGTTCAACCTTTCGGAGTAAGGTTTGTCCACAGTCTGCTTCATAGTCCTCAGCAAAATCAAAATCAAATTGTCCCTTAACTTGCACTTTTAGTTCTTGATAGTGTTTTTCGAGAGTTAGCTTGACTTTAGCTACTTGGTCAAGCAAATCTTGCCGTTTAGATTCAACCTCACTCAAGGTAGCCTGACGATTTGACAAGGTAGCCACTTGCCTTTCTTTTTGAGCTTGAAGTTCCTCCACCTGATTCATGAGATTCTTCAAGGCTGCTTCATTCGCCTTTGTCCCATCGACCTTAGGATGGTCAATGGAACCACAGACCATACATGGCTGACTGTCCTCTAATTCTGCTTGCAGTTGGGCAATCATGAGTTGCCGGCGTGAAGCTAAAGTCGTTCTTAACTTCGCTTCCAATTCCTTGAGGATTTCTTGAGCCTGGTCAATCTCCAAAGACAGGGCTTGACGACGTTTTTCAGTCTTTTCTAATTCCTGATTTAGTTCCTCTTTTTCCTTAAGATCTTGTGCCAGTTGTTTTTCCACACTGTAACCCACAGACTGGAGGAGTTTTTCGGCTTCATGCAAGCTATCTAAACTTAGGCGATTGGCCTCCAAATCTGACAAGGACTTGTTAAGAGTCTCAATCTTTTTCGACGCCTGCTGGTAGGTTTCTTCCAACTGCTTATAGTTAGTACGTGAACGTTTGATTTTCTCCTGCTCTTGAGCAATACTCTGGGCATAGATAATATCCTCTTTCCACGCTTCCAGCTTTTCTTCTTTTTGAAAAAAATCCCTAGATTGAGCTGCGAGTGCCTCTTTTTGAGCCTTAACATCCTCAAATGCCTGCTGCTTTTCACTTAATGCTTCTTGAGCAATTTCAAGATCCTGCTCTAATTGCAACAACTGTTTCTGATATTGTTTGAGGCTACTAATGGTTTCCTGCAGACCTTGAGCAAACTGCAATTCCTCCAGATGCGCTTTTGCTTCTGCCTGTTCCTGAGCACCTTCCTCAATTTCCAGACGGTAACGCTCCTTGGCTTGCTCCAATTCTAGGAAAATCTTTGCCACATCTTGCGCAGTTTGCAAGCTCTTCTGTAATTTTGCCAAATCCTCATGGGCATCCTTCAAGATGCTTTTTTGCTCCGTAAGACTTTCTTGACGCTGAGACAGAAGCTCTTCAAGGCGTGCCAATTTTTCAGAAGCTGGCGTTTGAGTCAAGACCGCTAATTCCTCCTCAGACCACACCTGACTGGCAAAATGGCCATCTAGCTGAGCTTGGCGCTTATCCATATCCTTATTGCTCTGACGAAGACGCTCTTCCAAGCTCTTTTGAAAACGGTCAAAAATACCCGTTCCAAAGATTTTCTTTAAAATTTGAGTCTTGGTCTTGGAATCTTCTTTCAAGAAACGACTGAAATCATTTTGCGGAAGGAGAATAATCTGCTTGAACTGCTCAGCATTGAGCCCCAAAATCTGCTCAATCTGGTCACTCACTTCCTTGATCTTATCCCCAAGCTTTTCAATTTCCTGACCACCAATCTTATCCACAATGACTAGAGAAGCCGTCGCCTTTTGCATGGTCGTGCCCCCACCTCGCTTGGCTCTCTCCTGCTGGAGCACTCGCTCAATGCGATAAAGATGCTTGCCCTGTTGGAAGTAGAAAGTCACCTTGGTCAGATCGTCCTCTGGACCAGCGAAGGTCGACCGCATCTCTTCAACATTGCGGTCGCCACTGGTCGTCGCAAACAAGGCCACCGTCATGGCATCAAAGAGGGTACTCTTACCAGCCCCCGTATCCCCACCAATCAAAAAGAGGGGAGCATGGTCAAACTGGGTAAAATTGATAACTTCCTTACGATAAGGTCCAAAATTAGTCAATTCTAACTGAACTGGTCTCATTATCCACTCCTTCCAATCTCCTCAAAAATACTTTCCACAAGGGCAGTTTGTCTCTCAGACAAGACATCGCCCCCAGTCACTGTCTGGTAAAAATCAGAGACAATTTCCTGAGGCGACTGCATTTCCAAATCTTTTAAGTGCTGATCTACAGTCAAGCTTTCTTCCTTGACATCACCCAAACGACTGAAAGTGATTTCTACAATGTCTGTCCCATAAATCTCTTCCAGACGGGCACGCACATTGATTCCCTCTAATTCCTTACGACTGGACAATTGAATATCAAAGGCAAACCAAGCCTTTTGACAAGGCTCCTCCTTATAAAATTCAGGTGACACCAAGGTTTCAAAAGACGCCTGCAAGGCCAAAATCGGTCGTTTGACATCTAGAGGATGGAAGGTCTGAGACAAGTCACCAGTTGCATCCAATTCAAGAATATAGACACCCTTTTCTTCCTTACGCTTGGCTTCTTTGACATTAAAGGCGACTGGACTGCCTGAATATTGCACGCGCTGAGTCGGACTGGCAAAGCGCGTATGGATATGCCCTAAGGCCACATAATCGAAAGCCTTGAAAAGGTCACTGGTCACATTGGTAAGACCACCTATCGTATTGCTTGTTTCAGACAACATCAATTCTCTTAGACTTTGACCATCGCTATCATCCTTCTTAGAAACTGCAAAATGCGCCACCAAGACATGGGCCTTGTCAGGATCAAAAGCTTTTTCCATATCCTCGAGAATATAGGCCAAGGCATCACCAATCCCCTGAATTTCCTTATTCTCATCGTCTTTATAGTAAATACGGGCATCAATAGGGTCAATAAAGGGAAGCAGGAAAATCTGGCAACCCTCCAACTCAATAGGCTCAAAAGCCTCCTCCAAACGTGTGCTTAAATGAAGACCTTGATGTTGAAAAAAGTCTCGTCCAAAATGCAAACGTTCAGCACCATCGTGGTTGCCACTGATAGCATAGACAGGAATCTGCTCCTCCAACACCAAGCAGGCCAAGGTCTTATTAAATAGCTTAATCGCATCCACAGGGGGTACCGCACGGTCATAGAGGTCTCCCGCAATGATAACCCCATCCACTTTTTCGCTAATAGCCAAATCCACAATCTGTTGAAAGGCCCACTCCTGCTCCTCCAACAAAGACCAGCCATTGAGGGTTCGCCCCACATGCCAATCTGACGTATGTAAAAACTTCATGACAGTCTCCTCATTCGTTTTGTCTTACTCTATTGTACCTTATCAAGCTAAATACTGCTTAAAAGATTCACAAACCTTAGGAGATTCCGTAAATTTTATCCACAGACCAAAAAATCTCTCCCGAGCAATCACACTCGAGAGAGATTTTGTTTTTGGATTTTATGAAAGATAAGGTTTGGAAATCTTAGTCTTGGTTTTTACGACGATTCATAGCCGCAAGTCCTGACATGAGTCCCATAACAACAACACCCATTGCTGCAAGGTTGTTATCTGACTCGCCTGTTACTGGCAATTGTTCATCGCCTTCTTTAGCTTTATCAGAGCCATCTGCCTTCTTACCATCTTTATTTCCAGATTTCTTCTTATCTGAACCTTTACCATCTGATGCTCCATCAGCAGCTGAACCAGATCCAGAACCTTTAGATCCTTTAGAACCGTTTGAAGTTGCTTTGACAGCCTTAGATGTTGAACTTCCAGATTGACCACCGTTACCGTTTGATGGTGTTGAGCCATCTTCGACTTTACGGTAGATGTAAGTTACGACTGTTTGACCTTCTGTCATCTTGTCTGTAGATTTACCTTCTTGACGGATCAATTCATATTTCACACCGTTACGGTAGATGTAACGGTCACCATGAACATTAACTTCTGAACCAACAGAGTTAGTGATCACAAGTGGCATCTTGATTTGGTTACCATACTCGTCACGGTAGATAACTACGATAGTACCAACTTCTTTGTTAACTACTGGTTTAGCAGGTTCTGCATTAACCACCTTGTAAACAACCTTTATATCTTCACCAGGGTTGCTTGGTGTCACACCAGTCTTATCAGCCTTGTAACCTTTCACTTCAGGAACAAGGGTCATGGCAGCCTTAGTTGGATCGTTAGGATCATTTGTGTAAGAAACGGCTTCAACACCTGGGATTGGATTCCCTTTTTCGTCAACGGCAATAATCTTACCGAATTTAGTGTAAGTGACAGTTTCAACCTTGCTGTCCATAGTGACATCTTGAGACGCCACACGACCTTTATCGGCGAAGTAACCGTTAACCAATGGTGTGATTACGAGGTCAAACTTAGTCTTATCCGCTTTCCATTCACCTGCAGTAAGAATATCACCTGTTACAGAGTCAAGCGTCAATGAACGTTTCCATTGTGCCTTTTGAACACTGTCTGCTGGCAATTTAGCATTGCTATCTTTGCTTGCATAGTGAACAGTGTATGTCACATGTTTAAGGTAAGCATCCTTAGCTGGCCATTTTGGTCCGTTTGGTTGGTTAGGATAGATTGGAGTTCCAGGTTCGTGAGCATTGTCTGGATTAAAGTCAAGTGCTACACGTTTGAAGCTTACTGTCCAAGCTTGGTCAACTGTGCTATCCAAGTCGAATGTTGCACCAGTTGGGTAACCATCTGTTACAAGGACATAGCCAAGGTCTTGGTAGTGTTTGATACGTTCAGCTGTTGAGTAGTTAACTGCTTCGCCAGACTTACCAGCCAAGGCAACAGTTTCAAGGGTTGAACCACTTGTTTCATCACGGTAAGTAACACTTGCTTTTTGGTCATTCTTCACATAAACGACCTTAGTGTCGCTAGACAAGTCACCTGGTGTTGCAGGTACTACCTTAGCAGTGTAACCTGGGATAGCTGGCAAGTTCTTGTCAACTGCAATCATCTTAGTTGGATCGTTAGGATCATTGATGTAAGCAGTATCAGACACACCTGGAATTGGGTTACCATTTTCATCGACAATGACGAACTTACCAAAGGCCTTATAAGTTACGGTATCAGTTGCTTCTGGAGCATCTGGTGTAACTGTCTTACCACCTGCTACTGCTTTATCTGCAAAGTAGCCATTCACAACAGGAACCTTAACTGTACTGTAAGTGTGGCTAGTTTCATTCCAAGTCACCTTACCAGTCGCTTGGTTATCCTTACCTGCAAAGGTATAGTCAGATTTCACATCTGCAGCTGGAGTTTTATCGCCAGCACCTTGGAAAGTAACTGTTTGTTTCGTCGCCTTAGTCACATCGTTAACGATTGCTACGTAAACGACACGAGTGTCTTCACCTGGATTTGATGGTGATGCAGGGACAACCTTAACAGTGTAACCAGGAATACTTGGAAGCGTCTTGTCGATGGCAATCATCTTAGTCGCATCATTAGGATCGTTAGTGTAGGCAGTTGTTGATACACCTGGAATTGGATTCCCATTTTCATCCACAGCGATAAATTTACCAAAGGCTTTGTATGTCACTGTGTCTGTCGCATTTGGTGCATCTGGAGTAACTGTCTTGCCACCTGCTACGGCTTTATCAGCATAGTAACCAGTAACAACTGGAGTTTTGACTGTTCCATAAGTGTGAGTCGTTTCAGTCCAAGTTGTTGTATTAGTTGTAGGATCTTCTTTACCGTTGAAGCTAAAGTCATTTTGAGTGTTAGCAGCTGGTGTCTTCGTATCAGCACCAGTGTAAGTTACTGTTTGACTTGTTGCTTTTGTGACATCTTTAGTGTCTTTTTCAACGATAATGTGGTAACGGTAACCTGGAGCTAGGTATTGACCACCACCATTGGCATCAATTGAAGCATCCAAACCTTGTGAACCGTTAGCAAATTGAACAAGGTCAACGACACGGCTTTGGTTACGGTCCCAAGCACGTTCTGAACGGATTGTTGCAATACCGTTATTATAGTCGTACTGACGTTCTGACTTCAAAACATCTACATAAGCATTAGCTTTAGATTTGTCAGCAGAGGCATATTTGATGCGGTATCCTGCTGGTACTGGTGGAAGTTCTGTTACACCAGCATCATAAATTTTATTGTAAGTCTTACCGTTTGCTGTGATTGTTTCAGTTGAGTTATTGATACGGTATGTTGAAGATCCAGGAATCTTGTTTCCTGCTTCATCAACGTAGTCAATAATACCAAGGTTGGCATAGTTTACGACAACCATGTAGTTACCATTTGTAATGTAGTCATAAGGTCTCATAACCCCACGATTATCACGACCAACTCTAAGATTGTTGATGTAATCAATGTTAACAAAGTATTGTTGACGTTCTGGCAAATAGGCAAGTTTATAGCCGAGGTTTGTCAAGTCAGGGTTTGTTGAACTTGCTCCAGCATTTGTCAAAACAGCAACCGCATCAGCTGTACGAAGACTACGGTTTGATACCGCAAGTCCCATAGCATTGATGAGATTTTCAGAGTTAAGACTTGCTTCAGCAGCATTCAATTCACTGCTTGTCACGGCCAACTCACTAGTCGCCACTTTAAGGACGCTATTTACAGCATTGGTTGTAGACTCTGCGCTGGCAGTTTCTGCTGCAGTCGCAACTGAAGCTGCTGCACTTGTTTGTGCTGATACTTGACCAGCAACAGGAACTTCGGCTACTGCTGTTGAGCTAAGAGCTTGGGCGCTAGTCGCTACAGATGAAGCAGTCGCTGCTGCAGATTCAGAGCTCGCTTGCGATGCAGCCTGAGAAGCTGCTTCTGAACTAGCTGCTGTTTGACTAGTTGTTGAAGCTGTTTGGCTGTTTTGAGCTGCTGATTGTGGTTGTTCACTAGCCAAAGCTACAGTAGAGACTGAACTTGGTGCGTTTTCTGTTGTTGCTGGCGCTACTGATGCTGTCGTTGGTGTTGATTGCTCCACGACGACATCTGGCTCAGCAGTTGTTTCCATACCTGCGGTAGTTGGTGCTACCGTTTCATCAGCTTGGGCACCCTGTGCATTTGAGAAGATTGAAACTCCCAAAAGGACAGAGGCTACACCAAAACTGTATTTTCTTAATGAAAAACGTTGGCGTTTATTAAACATATCTCTCATAATAATAAATTTCCTCAATATCCAAATTACTTTATATACAGTTTCCATTTTATACTACAATTATTAAATTGTCAAATATATAATGATTATTGTTCTAAAGTTTAACTTTCATTAGAGAATGCTAATTTAAAACTTTTATCTAAGTCCTTTGAAACATCAAAACGTTCGTGCTTTTATTTAGCAATATCCCATTTTCTGTAAATTTTATAATTTTCGAAATATTTTTATCTGGTGATCTTTTTTATTAAAAATACCCATTCCAGATACGACATTATTTGGTTTTGATGTCATTTATTAAAATACAAAATACTCTCCCTTCAAAAAGAAAAATTTTTTAACAACTCAACTCACAGTTCTCTCAACCCCTTGCTAATACTGACATAGAGACTCCTTACTACTCCTTTTTCGAACAAACTCAAAAATCCCTTTGGTATTTACCAAAAGGGATTCTTTCATCTATTATTTGAAAATAGAACTTGTGAAACTATCTGTCTCTTGAAGAAGTTTCTTATAGACAGCTTCTTTGAGTTTTGTCGTATGGCTTGTTGATACAGATTTATTGCCGTTATTATCTGTTTTAAGACTTGCAGCATCTTTGGCTACTGCCGCTTTAAACATGGCTAACAAATCATCGTAAGAACTTACAGATGTGCCATCAATAGCAACTGTCGTCAAACCATGGGACGCTTTTTCTTTCACTTCTTTGAAGTAGGCCTTCTTGAAGTCTTCCAGGGTGTTGAACTGGCCTTCAGAAATCTTGTTAATGATAAAGTCATCACCAAGGGTGTTCTTACCAGCCGCTTTAGCTTCTTGTTTATACTTGTTGGTCGCATAACCTAGGAAGCCTTTTTCATAGCCGTAGTATCCCCAGAGTCTGAAAGTATTATGCTTGAAGGACATAGCGCCTGGAGAGCCCTCACTGGTATTACCACCATAAATGGCAGACATCATAGGCACATTGACATAGGCAGAAGAGAAATCCTCAGGTTTATAAACACCATTTCCAGGTCCACGATTGGTCATGAAGTTATTATCCACAAGGTCATCAATAGAAGTCAAGCTAATAGCTTTTTCGCTATCACTTAGAGCACGCACCTTGTCGTATTGGTTTTTACTGTTACCTCGTAGCTGTTTATCTACCTTCTTGAACCATGCGTTATTGAGCTCTTGCTTGCCTTGGCTGAGGACCGCTTCCCCTTCAAGGGAGTCAAGAAGCATAAGGGTATCGTTGTAGCCCTTCATGTAACGGTCGATGGCTTCACGCGACTTCAACTTGTTTGGATTAGTGTTGTACCACTGATTACCGTCGTTTTCTCTTTCAAAGGCCATGTTAAGTCCCAAGGCCCCGTATTCACCTTGATGGCCCTGTGTAGCTGGTGATTGCAACATCCCTTGGGCATAAGCTTCAACGTCTGTTCCTTCACGACGACCAAAGCCTCCAAAGTAGGCAATACGGTCATTGATATGAGTTGTTTCATGAGTGAAGGCCGAAGCACCGTACTCACTAATCATGTTAGACATGACAAAAGTAACTTTGGCACGATTATCGTATGGATTGTCGTAGATGGCAGCATAGGCACCGGCCATGGCTCCGTTATCACCATAGTACTCACCGACTGGTCCATAGATTTCACGGATTGGCGCATAGACTTCTGTACTGTTCTTGAATTGGCCGTAGCGCTCTGGCCAACCTGGCCAACCATGACCCCAGACATAGAAACCTTCCCAGACTGGATTGACAATGTCTTTGAACAATTTGTTTTTGACATTATCCGCAGCCAATCTTTGCCAGAAATCAAGATAGTTGATTTGACGTTGAGCGGCTAGATCAATCTCAGGTTTCAACTTCTCTAAGGTTGTATTGTACTTGTTAGCCGTACCATAAGACATGGTGTCATAGGTAGAAATCAAGAACATCTCTGTCTTATCAAGGTTCAATAATGGTAGAATCATTTTTCTGTGTAGGCCACGTGTTAAGTTATCGTAAGCACGATACTTGTGCTCCCCGACGCCTTCATTTTGTGAAGCTTTCTCTACAACATAGACCTTGTCCTTAGTGGCATCGATGAACCAATCGTTCATATTGTCGATAGTGGTAAAGAGTTTTCGGTTGTAATTAAGGAAGTCGGTCAGATCACTAGAAAGGGTACTTTTGGCGAGAACTTCACCGAAAGCATCGTATGTTCTTGAACCACTGATATTATTTTCCTTAGAGCCAATCTCAATCAAACGGTCAAGGACATCCACATTTTTACCATAGAAATCTGGTTTGAAGAGCATGATTTCTTTGATATTAACATCATCGAACTTAACACCATAGTAGCGATTCAAGTAAGTCAAACCTAACAAGAGGGCCGCTTTATTTTTCTCAACCTTGTCAAGAATCATTTGTTGGGCAGCTGGTGATTGGTTAAGCTGGTGGTCTTCATTTTGAACCAGCTTAGTCACCAGGTTAGTTAAATTAGCCTTAACAGCTTCAAAACTTTCTTCCAAGAAGAGGTTCTTGATAGCATTGACCTTGTTTGGACCGGTACGACCAAGTTTTTGGTAAATCGGATCAGACTGCAACTCAATCGGCTTAAGAATATCAACAATACCAT
Organism: Streptococcus parasalivarius; assembly: GCF_054785155.1. Lineage (NCBI taxonomy): Bacteria > Bacillati > Bacillota > Bacilli > Lactobacillales > Streptococcaceae > Streptococcus > Streptococcus parasalivarius. Next base: position 4,950 of record NZ_BAABOB010000012.1, on the reverse strand, counting down.
TGATAAGACTTGAGTGGTCTTTTTGAACGATATTCGGAGTGTACTTGATACCCAAATCAGTAACAGTGTACTCCTTAACGTTGCTCAAACCTTCTGCACTCTCTGAAAGCTTGAAGTAGTCTTTGCTTCCATCAGCATAGTGAACAATAATCTTGTTAGCATCGCTTAGGTCTGTGACAAAGTTACTGTCTTTCATTGGTGTCACTGAGAGCACATCTTTAGTATTCAAGTTGTGGTCTTTGGCCAGTTTATTTGCTTGATAGACAATATAATCCTTGTTATAGAATGGCTGGAATTTCTCAATATTCTTGTAAGCCTGCTTGTATTCTGGCTTATAGTCTTGAATATTGGCAAAATCAGCTTGACTAGAAACATTGTTAAGCGTATTCAACGCGTAAGGCTCGCTAACAAATGTATCAGCTGTGATGTTGTAACCTTCAACACGCTTGTCAGCTTCTTCCTTGGTCAAATGTTTGAGCTTATTCGGACTCTTAGTATCTTTACCAGTACCATCTTCGGCCGAGCTGTAACCAACAACACCAAAGAGATCTTTGATGTATGGGCCACCGTCTTCATCATTGACATCGTTAGAAGCAAAAATTTCTTGACCCTTGATAACCTTAGCATAGGTCACATTATTTTGAACAGCGCCGTAAGGCCATGTCTTAGCGACAATACCACCGACATTTCTTGTGTTTTTGACATCAAGAACACCTTTAGCTACTGAATTGGTTACCTTGGCCTTCGTTCCTGATTTCCAACTGTTGAGCATGTAAGTGACAAATGGCACCAACATACTTGCGTTGGCATTTTGAGCTGTAATGGTCGCATCCACATAGGCTCTGTTGACGAATCCCATGTAGTTTGAACCAGCAATCCCACCAACTGTTGAGTTATTACCAACAGAGTTGATCTTACCGATAAAGGCAACATTTTCAATCTTGCCATCTTCATCAATCTTATTGACAATACCTGCAACGTCATTGTTACCAGTCACTGAACCAGCCACCTTAACATCTTCAATCAGACCTTTGTTTTTAAGGTTAAATCCAACCGTCGCTATTTGATTCTGACCAGGGCGATTGATGTCTACATTTTCAAAGTTGATATTCTTGATCGTTCCGCCATTGATGACATTAAACAATGGATGCTCTAAATCATAGATGGCATAGCGTTTGTCACCATCACTGAGCAACTTACCAGTAAATTCGGTCGTAATGTATGATTTGCCGTTTGGAACGACGTGACGAGCACTCATACTTTGACCCAGTCTAAATTCACCTGATGGATTAGCCTGAATGGCATTGACCAACTCAGCAAAATCGTAGTAAACATTGGCTTGACTGGCCTTCGGTTTCTCAATGTAGTAGCTATAGGTTTGCGCAAAATGGTTTTGGGCATCACGTTGAACCAAATTGTCCGCTGCTGCAGTTACCTTATAAACCGCCTTGCCATCAACCGTTGTTTCTTCGATGGCTTTTACTGCCAAGTAAGTGGCCTTCTGATCCGCAGAAGTCATCTTCAAGTAGTAATTCGTGAGATCCTGAGGTACAGCTGCCAGACGAGTCTCATCCACTTCTGTTTGATTGTCATACTTAATCAAATCTGTACGTGCAAAATCTTTAAGCTCAACCTTCTTGAGATCCAGTTGGAGAGCTTGGTCTGCCAAAACCTGATTCTCCTCACCATTGCCACGATCATAGGTCATGGTTGTTGTGAGGGTATATGGCTTGTAATAGTCTAAGTTTGTTAGGTCAGCAGTCAAGGTCGTGCTAGGAATATCAAGCGTTTGGACAATCTGTCCGTTTTGCTTGAGGAGCGCTTTAATAGTCGTGATAGCTGCTGAACCTGGATTCGTCAAGTTGTAGCTAAGTTTAGCACTACGACCCAAATCATCCTTGTCAATCTGTGTCAGCGTAAGCACTGGTTTTTCAGATACCTTGGTCCCTTTGTGAACGATACGATTTTGAACAGGAACTAGCACGGTTTCAGTAACAGTTGGTGCCTCAGACGTCTTATTCCCTTTATAGGTCTTATAGACTTTGGTGATTTTGTTTTGACCTTTTTGACCTTCTTGAACAACCTTTAGAGTGCCCTTTTCAAGACTATCATCTTCTTGGACAATCTCTTTAAATGGAAGCTCTACGATAGACTCTTCCGTCGTTGTTCCATCTAGAGGCTTGCTGCCACGACGAAGTTTTCTAGGTTGTGGCACCTCAATAACCTTACCTGATACAATAGTTGGCTCACCAACCTTGACACCATCAATGGTTTGATAAATTTTCTGGATTTCTTGGCTACCTTTTTGACCCTCTTGCTCAACAACTTCTTCATCAACATACTTGTTATCATCAGTAATAACTTCGACAGGATAATCAATAGCTTGCGTTTCAGTCTCTGTGATACTTCCGACAACTGGGGTATGAACAGGATTCTCAGCTTGGACAAGAGCCTCACCTTCGTGGCCTGATTCTTGTGTACCTTTGGCTTCCAGTTTACCTGTATACTCTGGATTAGCAGGTTGAACAGTGGCCTCACCTTCGTGGCCTACTTCTTGTGTTCCATTGGCGCTAATCGGTCCAGTATACTCTGGAGCTACAGGTTGAACAGCGGCCTCACCTTCGTGGCCTACTTCTTGTGTTCCATTGGCGCTAATCGGTCCAGTATACTCTGGGGCTGCAGGTTGAACCCAAGCTTCACCTACATATCCAGATTCTTGTGTTCCATTGGCACTGATAACGCCTGTGTATTCTGGAGCTACGGGTTGAACAAGAGCTTCGCCTTCATGACCTACTTCTTGCGTTCCATTGGCACTAATCGGTCCAGTATACTCTGGGGCTGCGGGTTGAACAAGAGCTTCGCCTTCGTGACCTACTTCTTGCGTTCCATTGGCACTAATCGGTCCAGTATACTCTGGGGCTGCGGGTTGAACAAGAGCCTCACCTTCGTGACCTGCTTCTTGTGTTCCGTTAGCACTAACTGGTCCAGTGTACTCTGGATTGGCAGGTTGAACAAGAGCTTCCCCTTCGTGACCTGCTTCTTGTGTTCCGTTAGCACTAACTGGTCCAGTGTACTCTGGATTAGCAGGCTGAACAAGAGCCTCGCCTTCATGACCTACTTCTTGTGTTCCTTTGGCACTAACTGGTCCGGTGTACTCTGGATTGGCAGGTTGAACAAGAGCTTCGCCTTCGTGACCCGCTTCTTGTGTTCCTTTTTTCCAACTAATTTCTTTATCTACTTCATCTCGACTTGCTGTGTTTCTATCTTCTCTTGATGGCTCAAGTCCTTTCAAAGTATTCTCCAAAGGTTGTTCAAGCTCAGGCTTAGCTGAGTAACGAAGATAGCCGACATACTCATAACCATCGATTGTAATAACACCTTTAGCTAGATCCGCCTCATCTGAGACAGTCAGAGTCTGATTATAGGCCTGCAACTCCTTATTTTGCAAAGCAAGAACCTCAAGAGGGACAAGTAAGCTTTGCCCTGCTGCTCCAATCAAGACCAATCCAATAATCTTTTTGCGGTGTTTTTTTGAAAATAGGAGCACAGCCAAAGTTGCTGTTGTCAGCCCTAAACCTGTTGTGGCCCAGTCAGAACTACCTGTTTGAGGAAGAGTAGCTTGACTGTCTCCCTTACGTTTATAGACCAGATAAAAAGTATCATCATTTTGATATTCCTTTGGAATAGCATGAATCACTTGCTTCTGCTCTTCAGCTGTCAATTCATTTTCAGTAACATAGGCCATATGTACCGAAGCATCCGTAGTAACCTGATCCGCCGAAACTGGCTTAGACACGAAAAGACCACCTGCTAACAAGAATGTTCCGATAGCAACTGGCCCGACACCAACTGACAATTTACGAATGGCGTATTTTGTCACTTTTTCAAAAACATGATTTGCTTGTTTCATTCATAATCTTCCTATATGTTAATCGTTGTACCCCAAAGGCACTTCAAAAACGAAGACGTTACTGAAAAACACGCACTCTATACATTTATTATCCTTCTTCCGAAATCTATCATATCCTTTTTTTAATCTTTAGGCAAGTATTTTCTCTAATTTTTAATCAATATAAATAATTGTTCAGTAACCATACTTTTCTTTCATGAAAACCTCTAAAACCTTTTCATATAACTAATTATAAAGACTCTAACATTTGTAAAAATATTCTCTTGAAATTCAAAATAGTGATATATTTTGAGTTAAATAATTTTATAAATTATACTGATATCCCCATATATCTAACATTTTAATTAAAAAGATAAATAAAGACTACTAATTTTGACAAGAAAAAAACGCAAGAACTTCTCTCGCGTTTTTTTTCGCATTAATATTCCAGAGTTTACCCATTGGCTTGAGACATACTATATGGATAAACTAGCTAATAAATAGTTTACCAGAATATAATCTAAATAACAATCATCACATAATCTCATTATATAAATTCTTTCGTGTATGAAAGTTGTTGCAAATTTCTCATTTCACTGCTATAATCACGTTAGTAGACTCATATTTAAATGAATTTATCCTTCCCCTCGTCTCTAATTAACTTCTATCTTAGAGACTTCACATTTAGCTTCTAACTAACATATTACTCATGTATGAGCTACTATTTAAAAAGGTTCTTTTCTACCATTTGTCAAGTCTATCAAGGCTTTAAGTAAAAAAAGAGATAAGACAGTAGCTATTCTGAGGTTACTGTCTTATTTTTAACACTTTTTGATTCATAAATGGGCATGCTAAAAAAACACCTCATCTGGTATTTTTTGAAACAAGGTGTTACAATAATACGGCATAAACAGCCTTATCGATTTTGGGTCAGAGAGTAATCGTAAAGTTTGTTATGCGTAATGAGGTAATACATTGTTCGAATGAGACGATGTATAGAGGCAATCGTATGTGGCTTAGTTGAAGCTATTGTCGATTGTCTTTTTCGTTTCTCATAAAAG
>NZ_BAABOB010000011.1:0-48516 GCF_054785155.1 Streptococcus parasalivarius | reverse complement strand
AACACGCCAATTTAAAATATAAATTTGGTAACAGACATTTTTGGGCAGAAGGTTATTATGTAAGTACGGTAGGACTTAATGAAGCCACAATTAAGAAATATATTCAGGAACAAGAGAAGCATGATATCGCTTTGGACAAATTAAGCGTAAAAGAATATGAAAATCCCTTCAGGGATAATGGTAAGTAATGCGAATGCCTCTTTGAGAGGCTTGTGACGAGTCAAAAGCAATAAGACTTGAACAAAGTGAAAGCCAGCGTCTTTAGGCGCTGGCTGGTATTATGGGCTTATAGCCCTTGATCAAACCACCCGTTAGACGGGTGGTTATGATTTAGGGGTCTGCATGTGATGCTGAAAAGCCAAAGCTGAGAAGAAACCTTTTTCTTCGTCTTATGGTATACTGATAGAAAATTATAGTTTCAAGGAGTTAATCATGGTTTTACCAAATTTTAAAGAAAATCTTGAGAAATATGCTAAATTACTGGTTGCTAATGGGATTAATGTGCAACCTGGTCACACAGTGGCCTTGAGCATTGATGTAGAACAAGCAGAGCTAGCTCACCTCTTAGTAAAAGAAGCCTATGCTTTAGGAGCAGCTGAGGTAATCGTTCAATGGTCAGATGATATTATTAATCGCGAGCGCTTCTTGCATGCTGATATGGACCGCATCGAAGAGGTTCCTGCCTATAAAAAAGCTGAGATGGAATATTTGTTGGACAAAAAGGCAAGTCGCTTAGGTGTTCGTTCATCAGATCCAGGTGCCCTTAATGGTGTAGCTCCTGAACGTTTATCTGCCCATGCTAAAGCTACTGGAGTGGCCTTTAAACCTATGCAGGTGGCAACTCAGTCTAATAAGGTTAGTTGGACTGTAGCTGCTGCAGCTGGTAAGGAATGGGCTAAGAAGGTCTTTCCCGATGCTTCGAGTGATGAGGAAGCTGTAGATTTACTTTGGGACCAAATTTTCAAGACCTGTCGTGTTTATGAAGAGGATCCTGTACGTGCCTGGAAGGAACATGCTGATCGTTTGGATGCTAAGGCATGCCTACTCAATGAGGCACAATTCTCAGCCTTGCATTACCAAGCACCTGGAACAGATTTGACTCTAGGGTTGCCTAAAAATCACGTTTGGGAGTCTGCAGGTGCCATCAATGCGCAAGGTGAAGGTTTCCTTCCTAATATGCCAACAGAAGAAGTCTTTACGGCACCAGATTTTCGTCGTGCAGATGGCTATGTCTCAAGTACAAAGCCTCTAAGTTACAATGGCAATATTATTGAGGGAATCAAGGTAACCTTCAAAGACGGTGAAATTGTAGATATCACAGCGGACCAGGGCGATGAGGTGATGAAGAATCTCGTCTTCAACAATAATGGGGCGCGTGCTCTAGGTGAATGTGCTTTGGTACCAGATCCAAGTCCTATTTCACAGTCAGGAATCACTTTCTTTAACACTCTTTTTGATGAGAATGCATCCAACCACCTAGCTATTGGAGCAGCCTATGCTACCAGTGTTGAGGGAGGGGCAGACATGACAGAAGAGGAGCTTAAGGAAGCTGGTCTTAATCGTTCTGATGTACACGTAGATTTTATGATTGGTTCAAATCAAATGGATATTGATGGTATCCGCCAAGATGGTAGTCGTGTACCAATCTTCCGAAATGGGGATTGGGTAATCTAAGTATGATGGAGAATTTATCATGATTGGAAGTATGATAGTTGGTTTTCTAATTGGCCTTATTGCTTCTGCTATATCAAATAGGGGTGAACGTATGGGCTGTATTGGCAAGACCTTTGTTGGATGGCTAGGTGCTTTTGTTGGTCAGCTTCTTTTTGGAAATTGGGGACCGATGTTAGCAGATACTGCTATAGTCCCTTCGGTGCTAGGTGCTGTTATCTTATTAGCCCTTTTTTGGAATCGTAATAGTTAGAAATGAAAGAGTTCTGAGGTATTGGTTAGATATCTAAGGACTCTTTTTTCTTATTTTTTCATTTTCATATACCACTTTTAGAAAAACTGTGGTAGAGTAATAAAAACAGCATCTATTTGGAAAGGACTAGAAATGAGCGACTTAGATAAAAATATGGCTGTAAAAAGTATGGTAGTTATGCGTAAGGCTTTTCGTACCATCGATGCCAAGGTTTCTGAGACCTTTAAAGAATTTAATTTGACACCAACTCAATTTGGGGTCATGGACGTACTAAATGCCAAAGGACGTATGAAGATTGGCGAATTAATTGATCGCATGCTTGCTACCTCCGGTAATATGACTGTCGTCATTAAAAATATGGAGAAAAAAGGCTGGCTGACGCGAGAAGCCTGCCAAACAGATAAGCGTGCTTTCGAGGTTGATTTGACGGATGAGGGACGTCGTATTATTCAAGCAGCAATCCCCCCACATCAGCGAGCTATTGAGGAGACTTTTTCCGTTCTGACACCTGAAGAGCAGGCACAGTTGGTAGAGCTACTGAAAAAATTTAAGAATGTCTGAGCATATTTCTTTATCTTTCTAATGAAATCGCATATATTACTATGTAGTATTAATTATTAATTGTTAGAAATACAAAGGAAATGTATCATGAAAAACATTCTATTTATCGTTGGGTCTCTTCGTAAGGGATCATTTAACCACCAATTAGCAGAAGAAGCTGAGAAAATGCTAGCTGATAAAGCTAATGTTTCTTATCTTGACTATAGTCAAGTACCTGTTTTTAATCAGGATTTAGAAAATCCGGTTCTTCCTGTTTTGGCAGAAGTTCGAGAGCAGGTCTTGGCAGCAGATGCAATCTGGATTTTCTCACCGGTTTATAATTTCTCAATTCCTGGGCCAGTGAAAAATTTGCTTGACTGGTTGAGCCGCGCCCTTGACCTATCAGATCCTTCAGGACTATCAGCTCTTCAAGATAAGATTGTAACCGTATCATCAGTTGCTAATGGTGGTCACAATCAACTTTTTGATGTCTACAAAGAATTGTTACCATTTATCCGTACCCAAGTGGTTGGTGATTTTACAGCGACACGTGTAAATGATACAGCCTGGGTGGATGGAAAATTCGTAGCAACAGCAGAAGTTCTTGAAAGCCTTCAGACTCAAGCAGAGGCTTTGGTTGAAGCGATTAAATAAGAATAACGAATACCCGAGGTATCTAGCTTCGGGTATTTTTATATGCAACAATGAAAAAAGACACCCTAAGGTGTCCTCGTATTATGAAGGCGGTAGACGGATTTGAACCGACGATCAAGCTTTTGCAGAGCCGTGCCTTACCACTTGGCTATACCGCCATAACAGATACCATTCTATCGAAAAAACAAAGATTCGTCAAGTCTCTTTCATCAAATTGGCTGGTTGATTGTTCAAACTACCTATTTACGAGAAATATAAAGAGGCTGAAAGACATTCAACCTCTTTATGTTTCTTGTAATTGTTGTAGATAGATTACTAACACGTATGTTTTGATTATTGTCTAATCAAGTAATCAAAGGCTCCGATAGCAGCTGTAGCACCAGATCCCATGGAAATAATGATTTGTTTGTAGGCGCTGTCAGTACAGTCACCTGCGGCAAAAATACCAGGGATATTTGTTGAACCAAATTTATCAACGATAATTTCTTGGCGTTCATTGAGTTCAATACCACTGTCTTTGAGCCAAGCAGTACTTGGTACAAGACCAATTTGAACAAAGACCCCTTCAAGATCAAGATGTTTTTCTTCGTTTGTATCACGCTCAACGTAACTCAAACCAGTCACATGATCTTGACCAAGAATTTCTTTGGTTGCAACGTTCTTAAGAATGGTTAGATTATCAGTTTTAGCAGCTCGTTCTTGTAAGACTTGATCTGCCTTTAATTCAGGCAAGAACTCTAAGACTGTAACGTGTTTAGTAATACCCGCTAAATCCAAAGCAGCTTCCAAACCTGAGTTACCACCACCGATAACAGCAACATTTTTTCCTTCAAATAGAGGACCATCGCAGTGTGGACAGTAAGTAACCCCTTTATTGCGGAATTCATCTTCACCAGGAACGTTGATATTACGCCATTTGGCTCCTAGTGCTAGGATAGCAGTTTTAGCCTGTAGAACGGCACCGTTAGCTAGTGTGACTTCAATAAGTTCTTTCTTCTCAATGCCAGTAACTAATTGACTTTTGATGATATCAACATTGTAAGATTTTGTATGCTCTTCAACTTGGGCCATTAACTTAGGACCTTCTGTATATAGCGTACCAATCATGTTCTCAATGCCGACTGTCTCGATAACTTGTCCACCAAAGGTTTCTGCTAAAAGCCCAGTTTTAAGCCCTTTACGAGCAGCGTAAATTGCAGCACTGTTTCCAGCAGGACCACCACCAATAACCAAGACATCATAGACACCTTTATCAGCGAAAGCCTCAGCATCAAGTGGGCCGTCCAATTTTTCTACAAGCTGTTCAATGGTTGCACGACCAGACGTAAATTCTTCTTGGTCTTTGTAAACCGTAGGAACAGACATGATACCTTTGGCTTTGACCTCATCTTGATACATACCACCTTCAATCATGGTGTGGGTGATATTGGGGTTTAAAACAGCCATTATATTAAAGGCTTGAACAACGTCTGGACAATTGTGACAGGTTAGTGAAACATAAGTTTCTAAATCGATGGTTTTATCAATCTTCTTGATACGTTCGATAATATCCTCATCAACTTTAGGTGGACGACCAGAAACTTGCAAGAGAGCTAAAATGAAAGATGTGAATTCGTGGCCCATTGGTAAGCCTGAGAAAATAACACGACTTTTTTGCCCTTTTTGTGCAATACCAAAACTAGGTTGACGTTTTAAATGTGTTGATTCAAGACTAATACGGTCAGACATAGCGACAATCTCGTCTAGAAATTCTTTCACTTTACGAGAATTATCATCATCTCCTAAATCCGTTTGTAATACAATATCAGATTCTAGTAAATTTAAATACTGCGCTAATTGTGTCTTGATTTCTTTATCTAAGACCATGGATACCCCCTGGTTGTTAAATTTTACCTACAAGATCTAAGCTAGGAGTAAGTGTTTCAGCTCCTTCTTTCCATTTGGCTGGACAAACTTCACCTGGATGTTGACGAATATACTGAGCAGCACGGACTTTATCAACAAGAGTACTTGCATCGCGTCCAATACCATCAGCGTTAATTTCCATCATTTGGATAACACCATCTGGATCAATAATGAATGTACCACGTTGTGCGAGACCATCTTGTCCAAGAACATCAAAACCTTGTGAGATGTGATGTGAAGGATCCCCAATCATAGGATAAGTAATAGTTCCAACAACATCTGAGTCATCATGCCAAGCTTTGTGAACAAAGTGAGTATCGGTAGAGACAGAGTAAACCTCTACACCAAGAGATTTAAGAGCTTCATATTGTTCTTGAAGGTCACCGAGTTCAGTTGGGCAGACAAATGAAAAATCTGCAGGATAGAAGCAGAAGACCGCCCATTTACCTTTAACATCTTCATCTGTAACAGTAATGAATTCCCCGTTGTGATAAGCCTGTGCTGAAAATTCAATAATTTCTTTTCCGACTAATGACAAAATAATGTCCTCCTCTATTTTTGATAGCCTAATTATAAACGAAATACTCATCAACCTCAAAGAAAACGATTGCAATTTTAATGAGAGGGGGATTTTTCTAATGGTCAGACTGGTTTTAGAGCTTGTCAAATGTCACTTTTTTTGATAAACTATTATAGTTGCGTAAAGTGACAAATACTCATTCTAAGCCGATTGTGGTCTTGTTGCCGCAGGGTGGGACTGCAAGTCTAAAGCTTAGAAGAGGAAAAAACAATTTTTAAGGAGAAATACTCATGGCAGTAATTTCAATGAAACAACTTCTTGAGGCTGGTGTTCACTTTGGTCACCAAACTCGTCGCTGGAATCCTAAGATGGCTAAGTACATCTTCACAGAACGTAACGGCATCCACGTTATTGACTTGCAACAAACTGTAAAAATGGCTGATACAGCTTACGAATTCGTTCGTGAAGCAGCAGCTAACGATGCAGTAATCTTGTTCGTTGGTACTAAAAAACAAGCAGCTGAAGCAGTAGCTGAAGAAGCAACTCGTGCTGGTCAATACTACATCAACCACCGTTGGTTGGGTGGTACTCTTACAAACTGGGATACTATCCAAAAACGTATCGCTCGTTTGAAAGAAATCAAACAAATGGAAGCTGACGGAACTTTCGAAGTTCTTCCTAAGAAAGAAGTTGCACTTCTTAACAAACAACGTGCACGTCTTGAAAAATTCTTGGGTGGTATCGAAGATATGCCTCGCATTCCAGATGTAATCTACATCGTTGACCCACACAAAGAACAAATCGCTGTTAAAGAAGCTAAAAAACTTGGTATCCCAGTTGTAGCGATGGTTGATACAAACGCTGATCCAGATGAGATCGATGTAATCATCCCAGCTAACGATGACGCTATCCGTGCCGTTAAATTGATCACTTCAAAAATGGCTGATGCTATCATCGAAGGTAACCAAGGTGAAGATGCTTCTGCAGATTTCCAAGAAGCAGCTGCAGCTGATTCAATCGAAGAAATCGTTGAAGTTGTCGAAGGTGACAACAACTAATCTTTAAGATTGGTTAGGGCTATATGCCCACTTAAGATACGACAAACACCTAAGGGGCGGGGCTCAGCCCTGCCCCTTAGTTTGATAAAATAAATTTGGAGAAAAACAAAATGGCAGAAATTACAGCTAAACTTGTTAAAGAATTGCGTGAAAAATCTGGTGCTGGTGTCATGGACGCTAAAAAAGCATTGGTTGAAGTTGAAGGTGATATCGAAAAAGCGATTGAATTGCTTCGCGAAAAAGGTATGGCTAAAGCAGCTAAGAAAGCTGACCGTGTTGCAGCTGAAGGTTTGACTGGTGTTTACGTTAACGGTAACGTTGCAGCAGTTGTTGAAGTTAACGCTGAAACTGACTTCGTTGCGAAGAACGCTCAATTCGTTGAGTTGGTAAACGAAACAGCTAAAGTAATTGCTGAAGGTAAACCAGCTAACAACGAAGAAGCACTTGCATTGACTATGCCTTCAGGTGAAACTCTTGAAGCTGCATACGTAACTGCTACAGCTACTATCGGCGAAAAAATCTCATTCCGTCGTTTTGCAGTTGTTGAGAAAACTGATGCACAACACTTCGGAGCTTACCAACACAACGGTGGACGTATCGGTGTTGTTTCAGTTATCGAAGGTGGAGATGATGCTCTTGCAAAACAAATCTCAATGCACATCGCAGCGATGAAACCAACTGTTCTTTCATACACTGAATTGGACGAACAATTTGTTAAAGATGAATTGGCACAACTTAACCACGCTATCGATCAAGATAACGAAAGCCGTGCAATGGTTAACAAACCAGCTCTTCCACACCTTAAATATGGTTCTAAAGCTCAATTGACTGATGCTGTTCTTGCTCAAGCTGAAGAAGATATCAAAGCTGAGTTGGCTGCTGAAGGTAAACCAGAAAAAATCTGGGATAAAATCATCCCAGGTAAAATGGACCGCTTCTTGCTTGACAACACTAAGGTTGACCAAGCTTACACTCTTCTTGCTCAAGTTTACATCATGGACGACAGCAAAACAGTTGAAGCTTACCTTGAATCAGTAAACGCTTCAGTAGTAGAATTCGTTCGCTTTGAAGTTGGTGAAGGTATCGAAAAAGCATCTAACGACTTTGAATCAGAAGTTGCAGCTACAATGGCAGCAGCCCTTAACAACTAATTCTAGTTGCTAGATAAAAAGAAAGAAGTTACGTAAATGAATCGTAGCTTCTTTTTTGTTGCTATTAAAAAACGTCTGAGCATGCCCCAGACGTTAACAAAGTAATTAATGAGCGAAGGTATTTACACCAAGTAGAAGAGAGAGTGTTCCCATGATGATACCTGCAAGGATAACCCCCAGCATAACGGCAATAACACTACGTTTAAAGTCCCAATCTAGGATAGATGCTGCTAGGGTACCAGTCCAGGCTCCTGTTCCTGGAAGTGGAATTCCCACAAAAAGGAGGAGGGCCCAGAAGACCCCCTTATCTCCGGCAGCTTTTTCAAGTTTTTGGCCACCACTGTGACCTTTTTTAAGACACCAGGTAAAGAAGCCACCAATTAGAGGTTTGTCTGCCCCCCATTCGAGAACACGGCGGGCGAAGAAGAAAATAATTGGAACAGGAAGCATGTTCCCAATCACACAAAGAACGAGGGCCTGCCACCAAGGGATACCTGAGGCGATAGCAACAGGAACGGCTCCACGGAGCTCAACCAAGGGAATCATAGAGATTAAGAGTGCAATGATGTATTTCATGAGTAACCTTTCATAGAGAAATAAAATAAAGACTAAAAGTCACAAGAGCTTTATCAAGAGTGATAAGACTAATACTACTGCGAAAGTGTTAAAAAGTACTTGTTGGATTAGGTGGGGCTCAGCCTGTCAAAGTGTATCAAACACTTAAAGTTACCTAATATTTTAGTCTTATTTATTGTATCTTATATGGTCTCTAATGACAACTTTAAAAAGCTTTTTGAAGGTATAGTTTCCCATGTGCTGACATTTTTGGTATAATAATAGTCAGTTATAGTCAAATTAGACTGGAGGAATTAAGATGGCAAGAAATACATCAGATAGTATAGAAGAATATATTAAAGAATTGCTGGGCCAGTCTGGAATTGCTGAGATTCAACGCTCGAACTTAGCAGATACTTTTCAAGTTGTACCGAGTCAGATTAACTATGTTATTAAGACTCGTTTTACAGAAAGTCGTGGTTATATTGTTGAGAGTAAGCGTGGAGGTGGCGGTTATATTCGTATCGTCAAAGTCAGATTCTCTGATAAGCACCACATGATTAATGATTTGCTTCAGAACTTAGCGGATCAGCTCAGCGAGCAGGTATTTACAGACTTGATCCAGTTGCTTTTTGATGAAAAAATCATCACAGAACGTGAGGGAAATTTGATTTTAGCAACTGCAAGTGATGATATTTTAGGCGCAGATGCGGCTGCTATTCGTTCGCGTATTCTACGCTCGCTATTACTTAGATTGGATAGAAAAGGAAATTAGATGACGACATATTCAAGAAAAATGCAGGCTATTTTCCATCGTGCGCAGCTTGAGGCAGAGCGTTTTGGAAGTCCTTTTCTGGAGACTTGGCATGTGCTTCTGGCTATGGTTGAGGTTCCAGGATCTGTAGCCTACCTAACATTTACTGATTTTGAGGACCGTATTCGTGCGGAAGAGATTGAGACAGCAGCTGTACTAGCGATGGAGAAAAGTCCAAAAGACTTGTCTGAATCAGATTTTATCGATTTACGTGCACAGTCACATGCTTTAGAGGCTATGTTGCAAGAGGCAGAGGGAATTGCTGGTGTGACTGGTGCTGTAGAGGTAGGGTCTGAACATGTATTGATGGCCTTTCTCCTTCATAAGGATTTGATGGTTTGTCGTCTCCTTGAAGTTGCTGGTTTTCAATATAAGGATGACAGCGATAAGCCTCGTATTATCGATTTACGACGTTCTTTGGAGCGTTATGCAGGTCTTAGTAAGCAAGATTTGAAGGCCATTCATGACCTTCGTAAGCCTAAAAAATCAAAGACATCAGGAAATTTTGCTAATATGATGCAGCCTCCTCAATCTTCTACTGGGGAGTTGGCAGATTATACCAAGGACTTAACGGCAGTAGCCGAGTCAGGTGCTCTTGATCCTGTTATTGGACGTGAGAAAGAGATTTCACGCATGATTCAGGTTTTGAGTCGTAAAACGAAGAATAACCCAGTTCTTGTAGGTGAAGCAGGTGTTGGTAAGACAGCACTTGCGCTTGGCTTGGCACAGCGTATTGCTTCAGGCGAAGTACCTTTTGAGCTGGCTGATATGCGTATCTTAGAGCTTGATATGATGAGTGTGGTTGCAGGAACACGTTTCCGTGGTGATTTCGAAGAACGTATGAATCAAATCATTGATGAGATTGAAGCTGATGGAAAAATCATTCTCTTTATTGACGAATTGCATACGATTATTGGTTCTGGTTCAGGTATTGATAGTACCTTGGATGCGGCTAATATTTTGAAACCTGCTCTAGCACGTGGAACTCTTCATATGGTTGGAGCAACAACTCAAGCTGAGTACCAGAAGCATATTGAAAAAGATGCAGCTCTTTCTCGTCGTTTTGCTAAGATTACAATTGAGGAGCCAAGTGTAGCTGAGGCGATTGATATTCTAAAAGGCCTACGTTCGTCTTATGAAGACTATCATCGTGTAACGATTACTGATGAAGCGGTTGAGACAGCGGTCAAGGCGGCGCATCGTTATTTGACGAGTAAAAACTTGCCTGACTCTGCCATTGACCTTTTAGATGAAGCGAGTGCAACTGTTCAAGGTCGTATTAAAAAAGAAGCCAAACGTGAGATAACGCCTTTGGATGAAGCGCTTCTATCTGGTGATATGAAGTCTGCTGTTAAACAATATAAGGCTAGCCAAAAAGCAAAATTACCAAAACCTGCCTTGGTAGATGCGGATCAGATTATGCAAACCCTTAGTCGTCTATCAGGTATTCCTGTTGAGAAGATGACTCAGGCAGATAGCAAGCGTTATTTGAATCTGGAAGCAGAGCTTCACAAACGTGTTATTGGTCAAGACGAAGCAGTTTCAGCGATTAGTCGTGCTATTCGTCGTAACCAGTCAGGTATTCGTACTGGAAAACGTCCTATTGGTTCCTTCATGTTCCTTGGACCTACTGGTGTTGGTAAGACAGAATTGGCCAAGGCATTGGCGGAAGTTCTCTTTGATGATGAGTCAGCTTTGCTT
Source organism: Streptococcus parasalivarius (assembly GCF_054785155.1). Classification (NCBI taxonomy): domain Bacteria; kingdom Bacillati; phylum Bacillota; class Bacilli; order Lactobacillales; family Streptococcaceae; genus Streptococcus; species Streptococcus parasalivarius. The sequence goes on along the minus strand of NZ_BAABOB010000011.1, from coordinate 37,694 downwards.
CGCTTTGACATGTCAGAATACATGGAAAAATTTGCGGCTAGCCGACTTAACGGTGCTCCTCCAGGTTATGTTGGATACGATGAGGGCGGTGAGTTAACAGAAAAAGTTCGTAATAAGCCTTACTCAGTTCTTCTCTTTGACGAGGTGGAAAAGGCTCACCCAGATATTTTCAATATTCTCTTACAGGTTTTGGATGACGGTGTCTTGACGGATAGTCGAGGTCGTAAAGTTGACTTCTCGAATACCATTATCATTATGACTTCGAACTTGGGAGCGACTGCTCTTCGTGATGATAAGACCGTTGGTTTTGGAGTCCAAGACATTTCTCATAATCACCAAGCTATGCAGTCACGTATCATGGAAGAACTTAAGAAGGCCTACCGACCAGAGTTTATCAACCGTATTGATGAAAAGGTTGTCTTCCATAGTCTAGAGGAAGAGCAGCTTCGTGAGATTGTCAAGATTATGGTAAAACCGTTGGTATCAGCTTTGGCTGAAAAAGGGATTGACTTGAAATTCCAACCAGCTGCCCTCAAGCATTTAGCTAAAGATGGCTATGATGTTGAGATGGGTGCTCGTCCATTACGTCGCACGATTCAAACTCAGGTGGAGGATAAGTTATCTGAGCTCTTACTAGGTGGGCAAGTAGTTAGTGGACAAACCCTTAAGATCGGCTGCTCGAAAGATAAATTAACCTTTACAGTAGTGTAAAAATCAAACAAAAAGACAGATTACAGGTGTAGTTTGTCTTTTTGTTGTGTCAATAGGAGTCAAGATAGAGTCAATCTTTCTGTAAAGTTGGGGTAAAAGAAAAAGCCGAGCAAAGCTCGACTGTAATGATTAGAGTTTTTCGTTGACAAAGTTGACAAAGTGATTCCACCAGACCTTGAGGAAGAAGCTTTTCTTAACTTCTTTACCAGCAACCAGCTCCATGCTAGGCATACCTTGGTTAGGCAAGTAACCTTCTCCTACAAGTGACTTATCTTCAAAGGTAGCCGTTCCAACCTTGTTACTTGAGTTGACGGGGGCTTGGACTTGATTTGTAGTGACTTTAATGTGTTTACTATTGTTAGCATCTATTTTTTGGATGATATTAAAGTCAGACTTAGCGACAGCAGTGACTTGCTTAGATTTACCATCAATAACATGGGCTTGACTTTTACCGATGGCTTGTCCTTTTTTGGCAATGGTCTTACTTTCCCAATGATAGACCACGTAATTAAGTAGGTCATTGGTTGCAGTAAAACGGGCGTAGTCATCAGTATCGGTATTATCAGCATTCAAAATGACTGTAATAATGCTCATACCACTTTCATTTGAGTGGGCCACGAAGGAAGCACCGGCTAAATCAGTGGTTCCCGTTTTTAGGCCATCCACCCCTTTACGGTAACTAGGTTGTCCCTTAAGCATATAGTTGAAGGTTTTAAGTTTGTTAACACCATCAAAATCAGCCTCAGTTTTTTTAGTGATATCGAGGATTTCAGGGTATTCTTTCACCACGTGTTGTGCAATGATAGCAACATCTTTAGCACTCATGGTATTTTCTTCGTCTGATTTAGAGCCTGGATAGATATTGTCACCTAAGTAAGAATTATTGAGACCAGAGGCATTGACAATCTTGGCATCAGTGATACCCCAATCTTTAAGTTGGGCTTTCATCATGTCGACAAACTTACTTTCGGTTCCTCCGATTTCCTCTGCTAGAGCAATAGATGCACTGTTGGCACTGGAAATAAGAGTTGCGTCAAGAAGTTGTTTGACAGTGTATTTGCGGGCGTCTAGTGGAATATTAGATACTCCGGCACTGACAGTTAGTTCAAATGGGTAGTCAGAAATGTCAACTTTGCTGTTCCATTTGAGGTCTCCCTGATCTACCGCTTTATAAACCATATAGGCTGTTAGGAGCTTGGTAATAGAGCCAATCCCTGTAGAAGTGGTTGCATCTTTTTCGTATAAAATTTTGCCAGTAGTAGCTTCGACAGCGATGGCATGTTTGGCTGCGGCATCATATCCTTTTTTCTTATCTGCTGCAAAAGCAGGGGCTACGCTTCCCAGACAGAGTAAGAAGGTCATCATAAGCGTAATCAGTTTTTTCATGGTTTGTTCCTTCATGTGTTTTGGATATTTATTATACCACATTTTGAGAGGAACATAAGGTGTAGAGAAGGGGCATTTACTAACAGGACTAATTTTGAAGGCAAGATAAAACTACCTTTTGATATCTAAAAGGTAGTTTTGTGTTTACTTATTTCCTGTAAAGAAATTAACGATATGGTTCCACCAAACTTTTAAGAAGAAACTTTTCTTGATAGATTGGTTGGCTGTTACCGAAATTTGAGGCGGATCAGAGATGTAACCTGTTCCTACGAGATCCTTATCATCAAAGGTTGCTATTCCAATAGTGTCACCTTTTTTGATAGGTGCTGTTATGGTTTTTGCTTTGATTTTAACAGCATCATTTTTGCTGTTTATTTTTTGAATGACTGTAAGGTCTGACTCGAGCTTAGCAGAGATGGTTTGCCTGTCTCCATCGGCTACCTTAATATCATTTTTCTTGATGATTTGTCCCTTGGTGTTGAGGGTTTTGATTTCCCAGTTTTGAGTCACATAATCTAGCAACTCATTTGTGGCTGTGAATCGAGCAGCTTCATCCTCTCCGCCATTGTCCGCATTCATAACAACTGTAATCAAACTCATGCCATTTTCATTGGAGTGGGCTACAAAGGATGCCCCTGCAAGTTCGGTTGTTCCAGTCTTGAGTCCATCAACGCCTTCACGGTAGTTGTCTTGCCCCTCCAACATGTAGTTGTGCGTCGTTAATTTGTTGTCACCTTCGAAGTCAGTTTCGGTTTGCTTGGTGATTTCAAGTACCTGAGGATAGTCTTTGATGAGGTGGTCCGCAATAATTGCAACATCTAGGGCGCTCATCGTATTCTCGTCATCTGGTTTTGAGCCAGGATAGCGGTTATCCCCAAGATATTTATTATTTAGACCAGAAGCGTTATATAATTTAGCATCTGTAATGCCCCATTCTTTTAGTTGGGCTGTCGTAGTGTCAACGAAGGCACTCTCTGATCCTGAGATTTTTTCAGCCAGAGCAATAGCAGCACTGTTAGCGCTGGAAATGAGGGTGGCATCTAGGAGTTGTTTAACAGTGTATTTTCGGGAATCCAGTGGGACATTTGAAACTTCTGAATCAACGGTTAAGTTGAAAGGATAGTCTGAAATATCTACTTCAGTGTCCCAGGTAATTTTTCCTTGGTCAACTGCTTTATAGACCATGTAGGCTGTTAGGATTTTAGTCATTGAAGCCACACCATCAGGGGTAGTGGCGTCCTTTTCATAGAGGACTTTTCCTGTAGTTGCTTCGATAGCAATCGCATGTTTAGCGGAAACATTGAAGTCATCTGTCTGTTCTTGTGCTAGAGCAGGTGTTACTAGGCCTAGTAAGATTAAGGCAATCATAATGATGTGTTGTAATTTTTTCATAGTCATTCCTTTGTCTCTCATAAGTGTTTATTATATCACAAAACGACTTAAATATCTGAGAGAAAGGGAATCTTAGCTACTAACTTATGCCGGAGCTCTGCCATTTTTGACTATATTATGGTAAAATGAAAGTTATATCAAATGAATGACATAAAGTTGACCGGTTCGTTTTTATAAGGGCTGGTCATGGATAAAAAGAGGGATCAAACATGGCTAAACAAACTTTTGAGATGACCTTTGCAGGACGCCCGCTTGTCGTTGAAGTTGGGCAGGTAGCCAAGCAGGCTAATGGTGCTGTCGTCGTGCGTTATGGAGATACAACGGTATTATCAACAGCTGTTATGTCTAAAAAGATGGCAACTGCAGATTTCTTTCCTTTACAGGTTAATTATGAGGAAAAAATGTATGCAGCTGGTAAGTTTCCGGGGGGCTTTAACAAGCGTGAGGGTCGTCCTTCAACAGATGCCACGTTGACTGCTCGCCTTATTGACCGTCCTATTCGTCCTATGTTTGCGGAAGGCTTCCGTAACGAAGTTCAAGTCATTAACACCGTCCTCTCTTATGATGGGAATGCTAGTGCTCCGATGGCAGCTATGTTTGGTAGCTCTTTAGCTCTTTCTATTTCTGACATTCCTTTCAATGGTCCGATTGCTGGGGTTCAAGTGGCCTATGCCGCAGAAGATTTCATCATCAACCCAAGTGCAGCGGATAAGGAAATCTCACTTTTAGACTTGACAGTGGCAGGTACCAAGGAAGCTATCAATATGGTAGAGTCGGGTGCTCAGGAATTGTCTGAGGATATTATGTTGCAAGCACTCTTGAAGGGACATGAAGCTATTCAAGAGTTGGTTGATTTCCAAAATTACATTGTTGCGGCTGTTGGTAAGGAGAAGGCTGAGGTTGAACTGCTCCAAGTCGATGCTGATTTGAAGGCTGAAATTGAAACAGCTTATTATGATCAGTTAGCTAAGGCTATTCAGGTGGAAGAAAAATTAGAGCGTGAAGCAGCAACCCAGGCTGTTAAAGAAGAGGTCCTTACTTCTTATCAAGAACGCTTTGCAGAAGATGAAGATAAGGAAACCATTCTGCGTGATGTAGCAGAAATCCTTGAGCAGATGGAACATGCTGAAGTACGCCGTCTCATTACCGAGGATAAGGTTCGTCCAGATGGTCGTCGTGTGGATGAAATCCGTCCTTTGGACGCAGAGATTGACTTTCTTCCTAAGGTTCATGGTTCAGGTCTCTTTACACGTGGACAAACTCAAGCCTTGTCAGTTTTGACTTTAGCACCTATGAGTGATACACAACTTGTTGATGGTTTGGATCCAGAGTATAAGAAACGTTTCCTTCACCACTATAATTTCCCTCAGTATTCAGTGGGTGAAACAGGGCGTTACGGTGCACCAGGTCGACGTGAAATAGGTCACGGAGCCCTAGGTGAACGTGCCCTTGCTCAGGTTCTTCCAAGTGTTGAAGAGTTCCCTTATGCTATCCGTTTGGTAGCAGAAGTCTTGGAGTCAAATGGTTCTTCCTCACAAGCCTCTATTTGTGCAGGAACCTTGGCTCTTATGGCTGGTGGTGTACCTATTAAGGCGCCTGTTGCAGGGATAGCCATGGGGCTTATCTCAGATGGTACTAACTACACTGTCCTAACTGATATTCAAGGTTTAGAAGACCATTTTGGAGATATGGACTTTAAAGTAGCTGGTACACGTCAAGGAATTACAGCTCTTCAGATGGATATTAAGATTTCAGGTATTACACCTGCCATTCTCGAAGAGGCTTTGGCTCAAGCCAAGGTAGCTCGTTTTGAGATTCTTGACGTTATTGAGTCAGCAATCGCTGAGCCACGTCCAGAATTGGCACCAACAGCGCCTAAGATTGACAGTATTCAGATTCCTGTTGACAAGATTAAGGTTGTCATCGGTAAAGGTGGCGAAACGATTGACGAGATTATCGCTGAGACTGGTGTCACTATCGATATCGATGAAGAAGGTCTTGTTCAGATTTTCTCTAGTGATCAGGATGCCATTAACCATGCTAAAGCTATCATCTCTGATCTTGTACGTGAAGCTAAGGTTGGAGAGGTTTACACTGTACCAGTTGTGCGTATTGAAAAGTTCGGTGCCTTTGTCCACCTCTTCAATAAGACGGATGCTCTCGTCCACATCTCAGAACTAGCTTGGGAACGCACTGAGCGTGTCGAAGATGTGGTTAAGGTTGGGGATATGGTAACTGTTAAAATTATCAAAATCGATGAAAAAGGACGTATCGATGCCTCAATCAAGACCTTGCTTTCTAAGCCTGAAAAGATTGAGGACGGGGAAAATAAAGGAGAGCATCGTCACCGCCGTCGTTCTCATCACAAACCACGCCACCATAATGAAAATGGTGAAGCACCGAAAAATCCTGATAAATCAGAAACGAAAGAACAGATAGAAGAATGACAGAAAATCAAGAATTGCAAGCTTTTGATGAAACTCTGAAAGAATTTTTAAAGGAACCAGACCACTTTTTGACCAGTCTGGCTTTGGTTAATCACCTACAACGTACTCCTGTCTTGGCTGCCCAAGACCTCTACGCAGTTGAAGTGGAAGGCAAGGAGGTTGTTCCTGTCTTCACTAGTGAACAGGACTTACAATCTTTCAAAGCTACTCAAGAGAGTGCTCGAGAACAAACTTGGATAAAACGTTCAAGCTTGGATATCCTAACACAACTGGTTCAGGCAGAACTTTTTGGTCTTGCTTTCAATTTAAAAGAGGATGGTGACTTCTCAAACACCACTCTGTTTGCAAGCAGTGAACTTATCCAGTTTATCAACTATTTCACTCAGACGCTCAATAACCTTTTGGGTGAGGAAAATCAAAAGGCAGATTCCAAAGATAAGATTTATCTTGTTCCAGCCTTCATTCACAAACGCGAGGAAGATGGTCAGGATGACCGTTTCTTTGCGACTATGTCGAATGCAGAGGGACAGAGTTATGTGCCTGTGTTTACGAACTTAACGAGCTTTGCAAAATGGTACGGTAACGAAACTTTTGGCCTACCTTTCCGTAAGGCTAAAGGGACGATTTTACAATGGCCACTGTCAGAAATTTACCAGCCTTCAACAGGTGAAAATGAGTTGGATAAGGTTCAAGGTATTGTCATCAATCCGTTTGACGAGCAACCTGAGTTAGTCGATTGGTCTTATTTTGAGGGGGATAGCGAGTAGACCTAGTGTTTACAGCTTTCCACTTTAAAGAAATAATAGGGCCACAACAAACAATAATAGCAATAATGATGTAAGGAGTGACCTAAATGGGTTGGTGGAAAGAAAGTATTGATATAGTAAAGAAAAATGACCCAGCAGCTCGGACGAGTCTGGAGGTTCTTTTAACCTACCCTGGATTAAAAGCCTTGGCTGCTCATCGTATCTCACATTTTCTCTGGCGCCACCATTGTCGACTCTTAGCGCGCATGCATAGTCAGTTTTGGCGCTTCTGGACTCAAATCGAGATTCACCCAGGGGCTCAGATTGCTGAAGGTGTTTTCATTGACCATGGCTCAGGCCTTGTCATTGGTGAGACAGCTGTTGTGGAGAAGGGTGCTATGCTTTACCACGGTGTCACTTTAGGTGGTACTGGTAAAGATGTCGGAAAACGTCACCCAACTGTTCGTGAAGGTGCTTTGGTTTCAGCCCATGCTCAGGTCATAGGTCCTATTGAGATTGGAAAAAATGCTAAGGTAGGTGCAGCAGCTGTGGTTGTTGCCGATGTCCCAGAAGATGTTACGGTAGTTGGTGTCCCTGCTAAGGTCGTACGTGTTCACGGTAAAAAGGATGAAGAAGTTATCCATGATATCGAAGAGGGACGTGAATACTATAGCGAAAAGTTGGAAGATCTCCTAAAAGCGGCTAGCTTCCACTCATCACATCTATAAGGAAAGAAAATGATGAAACTTTTTAGTACAAAGGTGACTCGACTGACGGTTGTAGGTCCTCTTGTTCTTGTTTACATTGCTTTACACAGAGGGGATTATAGCATGGCTGCTTTGTGGTTTTGTATCTCCCTTTTGTGGGCTGGTCTTGTCTACAAGCAACGTCACAAGTGAGACTTGAATTATGAAAAAATTGTTCAAAAGTAATCCTTTTTTGGTCTTTTATATAGTTGGGAGCTTCGTTTCAGCTATGTCTCTTTTGGCTCAAGGCCAGCTAGTTGCGGCCATGGGGATTATCATTCTTGTGATACTCTTGTGTTTATACTTAAACCATTTCAGGGATAAAAAATAGTTTCCAGTTAATCGAAAGGAATCTCTAGTGATAAAAATTTATGATACGATGACGCGTTCGCTTCGTGATTTTGTACCGTTGACAGAAAATATTGTCAATATGTATGTCTGCGGACCAACAGTTTACAATTATATTCATATCGGAAATGCCCGTTCAACAGTAGCTTTTGATACCATTCGTCGTTATTTTGAGTATCGAGGTTACACTGTTAACTACATTTCTAACTTTACAGATGTAGATGATAAGATTATCAAGGCAGCCAATGAAGCCGGAATTTCGACTAAAGAATTATCGGACAATTTTATCGCAGCCTTCATGGAAGATACCGCACAACTTGGAATAAAACCAGCGACACAAAATCCTCGTGTTATTAACTACATGGATGAAATCATTGCATTTGTGTCAACCTTGATTGATAAAGGTTTTGCTTATGTTGCTGAAGGTGATGTATACTTCCGAGTAGCTAAGTCAAATAATTATGCTAAATTAGCCAACAAGACCTTGGAAGATCTTGAAATTGGTGCGAGCGGACGTACGGATGCCGAAACTGCTCGTAAGGAAAATCCTCTGGATTTTGCCCTTTGGAAGGCTGCCAAAGAAGGAGAGGTTTCTTGGGAAAGCCCTTGGGGACCTGGACGTCCAGGTTGGCACATCGAATGTTCTGTTATGGCGACTGAAATCCTTGGGGATACTATCGACATCCATGGTGGAGGTGCGGACCTTGAGTTCCCACACCATACTAATGAAATCGCACAATCAGAAGCCAAGACTGGTAAGACCTTCGCTAATTACTGGATGCACAACGGTTTTGTCAATGTGGACAATGAGAAAATGTCAAAATCCTTAGGTAACTTTGTGACTGTCCATGATATGCTTAAGACAGTTGATGGTCAAGTGCTTCGCTTCTTCCTAGCGACACAACAGTACCGTAAGCCAATTAACTTTACTGAAAAAGCTATTCATGATGCTGAAGTCAATCTTAAGTATTTGAAAAACACCCACAGTCTTCCCTTGACAGATCAGGTGAATCAAGATGAGTTGCAAATTTATCTTGACGCCTTCCAGACAGCAATGGATGATGACTTTAATACAGCGAATGGTGTGACTGTTCTGTTTGACATGGCCAAATGGATTAATTCAGGCAATTATGACCAAAACGTTAAGGATGCTTTTGAAAAAATGCTCCAAGTCTTCGGTATTGTTTTCGAAGAAGAAGTCCTTGATGAAGATATCGAAAAACTCATTGAAGAGCGTCAAGCAGCGCGTGCCAACAAAGACTTTGCGACAGCAGACCGCATTCGCGATGAGTTAGCTGCTCAAGGTATCAAACTTCTTGATACCAAGGATGGTGTGAGGTGGACACGTGACTAAACACCTTGATGTCAACCTTATTAATGGTATTGCTCTCGCTTTTGAGGGAGATGCTGTTTATTCCTTGTACATTCGCCGTCACCTGATTTTTCAAGGTCAGACCAAGCCGAATCAATTGCACCGTCTAGCCACACGCTATGTTTCAGCTAAGGCCCAGGCTAGTCTCATTGAAAAAATGCTAGAACAAGAGCTTTTGACTGAAAAAGAGCTAGATATCTATAAACGAGGTCGTAATGCCAATAGCCATACCAAGGCTAAAAATACAGATGTTATTACCTATAAAATGTCAACAGGCTTCGAAGCAGTCATGGGCTATCTTCATATGACCGAGGATATTGCTCGCTTAGAGGAACTAATTACTTGGTGTATTGACGAAGTTGAAAAAGAAATCTAAAAATTCTGCCGAGAGCAGGATTTTTTGTTATTTAAAGGCTATAAAAATTGTGACAATTAGTTGAAGCTTCAAAATTTAGATTGTTTGATAATCAAAGTAATTCAGCGATTTGACAATAAAAAATAAGATGAAACTAATATTTAGCATCTTGAAAATGAGAAAGTTAAGGGATATCTGACACGTGTAAAACCCCGATATTATAGCTTTTTTAATAAAACTAATTTGACAGAAAGTAAAAAAAAAGTCTATAATATTAGTAAATGAGGCCATCTAAAAATGAGGAGGTGAATGGAAATAGCTAAGAAAAAAGTTTTCTATACAACTTTTGCTGCTTTGATTTTATCTAGCTTTACGCTTCAAACAGGTAAAGCAGATGAGGTTCAGGTAAAACCTGATGAAGCTAAAATAGATTATGTTAATAGTGAGGCACCGGCTCCAGTTGCTCCTCAGGCTGATTTTTCTTCAGTAGGAGCTAAGGCAGAGCCAGCGAGTCAAGTAAGTTCAGTAGTGACCTCAACGTCACTGATGGTTGTCTCTTCAAGTGAGACAGATGAGGGGCTTCTTGAGGTGCATTCTCAAGTTGATATCGTGGAGTCTAGTATTTCTACGGCTACACCTCATTCAGAAGAGGCTCGTGCCCAAGCTTTTGGTGAGAATCGATCAGTAGCGGCGTCTGAACGAGGAGATGCAAACTCAACATCTGATTCTGAACAAGCAAAACCGAATATTGTGCTTACTTATGATAAGTCTCGTGAGGCTACAGCGACTGCAGAGTCTCAAGCTGTGACTTCAATGTATAAGAGTGAAAGCACACTATACACATCTGAACTTGCTGGAAATACACATGCAGTTATTGAAAAATCAGAGTATTCTTCACTGGATTCTCATACGACATCTGTAAGTGCGACTCCTACTAGCCAAGCTATTGCAACTTCTGAAGTCGCTTCTGAGTCTGCAAGCACTGCTAGCTCTCTTGCATCTACGGCTCCAGAAACGAGTCAGTTAAATAATAATTCAGAAGATAGCTTAACTGTCCTCACGATTGGTTGGAAAGATTCATCGTCAACTTCTGAGGTCTTTGAAACTTCTGAAGTGGTTTCTATGTTGCAAAGTGAGAGTTTGACCTATTCGTCAGAGGTAACCTTTACGGATGGACTCATCTCAGAAATCTTAGCGACTCCAATCACTTCTGAAGTTTACACCGTTGTTCCAAAACGAGACAGTACTGGAGCGCTTCTTGAAGATCAACCTGCTGTTACAGGGAATACAGACATTCTTTATTTAGCACGTGGTGAAATCTTTAACGTCAATTTTGATGTTAACAAGATGGAAGGTAAGAAGATTAAGGGGCTTAATCTAGTCCTTGATGGTAAACAAATTCATCATAGTTACTTTGTTGAAGGAACTCTGGATGAGGTCAATGCTGGTTTGAGTGCCTACCATTTGGCAGAACAAACGACTGGTATTCATAAAATGACCTTTGAGTTGATTGATACGAATAACAATATTCATTACCTGACACAGACTTTTAGCGTCTTCAATGAAGGCGAACGTCCAGTGACACCTGATAGTTACCGTAGGAATCAGTATTCATCAACGACAACAACGACTGTACCGGTTACTTATAATACCAGTGCAAATAACTATACTGAGACCGCCAATCATATACAAGCTACGGCTGTTAATGAGTTGGCTGAGACAACTAGAGCGTTAACACAGCAATTAGCAGAACAAATTGCTGAGGTTTTGAGTGGTTGGTCTTCAGCGATTTCTGGAATTAATTCAACAAGCACAGGTTCAATTGATATCTTCCAAGCGGCAGGTAAAACCATTACTCAAGCTGCGAGAAAGATTGCAGAATCAATCTCAGATCCAGATACAATTGGTAAGCAAGCTTTGGCTGCTGCAACTGTTGTTCTAGTTCTCCTGGTGCTTTATTTAGCAGCAATTACATTTATTTAACATGCTTTGCCCTCGTAAGAGGGCTTTTTTTATGATAAAATTAGCTTATGAAAACAACTAAAGAATCAAGTCTAGACATTGTTTATGGTGTGCACGCCGTAACAGAGAGTCTAGAAGCAAATACTGGTAATAAACTCTATATTCAAGATGATCTTCGAGGGAAAAATGTTGATGCCATTAAGGCCTTGGCAGCTGAAAAGAAGGTTTCCATCTCTTGGACACCTAAGAAAACCTTGTCTGATATGACAGGTGGGGCTGTGCATCAAGGTTTTGTTCTTCGTGTGTCAGAGTTCGCTTATTCTGAGCTCTCAGTTATTATGGATAAGGCTGAACAAGAGGAGAATCCTCTAGTCCTCATTTTAGATGGACTTAACGACCCTCATAACTTTGGTTCTATCCTACGTACAGCTGATGCTACTCAGGTGACAGGAGTTATTATTCCTAAGCATCGTGCTGTGGGGGTAACACCTGTCGTTGCCAAGACATCAACAGGGGCCGTGGAGCATATTCCCATTGCCCGAGTGACTAATCTTAGCCAAACTCTTGATAAGCTTAAAGAAGCAGGCTTCTGGGTGTTTGGAACGGATATGGATGGGACCCCATCTCATAAATGGAATACAGCTGGAAAGGTTGCCCTTATCATTGGTAATGAAGGTAAGGGAATCTCTGCTAACATCAAGAAACAAGTGGATGAGATGATTACTATACCCATGAGTGGTCATGTGCAGAGCCTTAATGCCAGTGTGGCAGCAGCAGTTCTCATGTATGAAGTTTATCGAAACCGATTGTAACTATGAAAAAAAGAATACTTCTAGTTGATGGTTATAATATGATTGCCTTTTGGCAAGAAACCCGTCAACTCTTTAAGACCAATCAGCTTGATGAAGCTCGTGAAACATTGCTTCGTAAGCTCAATCATTATGCTAACTTTGAACATATTGATATTATCTGTGTGTTTGATGCTCAGTTTGTTCCAGGGAGCCGTCAGCGTTATGATCAGTATCGTATCAGTGTTATTTTTACTGAGGAAGATGAGACAGCAGATAGCTATATTGAGCGCGCAGCGGCTGAGATGAATACTGTTCAAAATTTAGTTGAAGTAGCAACTAGTGACTTAAATGAACAGTGGGCTATCTTTTCACAAGGAGCTTTGCGTGTTTCGGCGCGTGAGTTGGAAGAGCGTGTCAATACTGTTAAGTCTGACTTAGACAAGATGTCGGCACATATTGACTTAAAGACACCAAAACTACGTCCATGGGACGATGCACAATTAGGGAAATTACAGGACCTTTTAAATGAAATAGAATAGAGGGACATATGACATTTAACATTTTGACAGATTCTACAGCAGATCTAGATGAAAAATGGGCTCAGGAGAATAAGGTAGAGCTCGTTGGTTTGACCATTACGCTTGATGATATTGCCTATGAAACCGTTGGTCCTAACCGTTTAACGAGTGACCGTCTCTTGGAACGTATGCAAGAAGGCAGTCAGCCTACCACAAGCCAGGTGAATGTTGGTCAATTTGAAGAGGTTTTTCGTCGTCACGCCCAAAATGGTGATGCCCTTCTTTATATTGCCTTTTCATCAGTGCTTTCAGGTACTTATCAAAGTGCTGTTATGGCGCGTGACATGATTTTGGATGAATATCCAGAGGCTGTTATTGAAATTATAGATACCCGAGCAGCAGCAGGTGGAGAAGGCTATCTCTCTATTTTGGCGGCAGAAGCTCGTGACCAAGGTAAGAGCTTATCTGAAACGAAAGCCATGATTGAGGACATTCTGCCACGTTTACGGACTTATTTCTTAGTTGATGATCTCTACCATCTCATGCGTGGGGGACGTCTCTCAAAGAGCTCAGCTATTATTGGTAGTTTGATTAATATTAAACCTCTCCTTTGGTTAGATGCTTCAGGCAAGTTGGTTCCTTTGGCTAAAATCCGTGGACGTAAAAAAGCCATTAAAGAAATGGTGCTGCAAGCTACTCAGGATATTGGACATAGCACAGCGATTGTTGCTTATGCCAATGATATTGAAGCGGCGGAGAATCTAAAAGAACAATTGTTAGCAGTTGACGGCATTGAGCAAGTTCTCATTATGCCACTTGGGCCAGTCATCTCTACCCACGTCGGACCAGATACCTTGGCCGTCTTTACGATTGGTAAAGAAGCTAGATAGAAAAGTGTCAGATAGGATTTCCTATCTGATTTTTTGTTTTCTGAATGCTAGACTAATAGAAAATCAAAAGATAATCTATACAAAATGAATGATATATTTGACATAACGTAAAATAATGCTATAATAAATCTAGAAAATGGAGGAAACAAAATGAAAAAGTCAAAGAAAAAAGTAGCTAGCACGATGGATGAACGTGCTCGATTAATCAGTGCAGAATCTGCTGCTAGAGGTTATTGGGTAGCCATGATTGGTATGTTTGTAACGATTATGGTTGCTAGCAAGACACACTCCTTAGAATTAGCTCAGTCCTTATTATACATCACCTTCTTTGGTTCTATGTGCGTAGTCGTAGTGCACAGCGTATCACGGAATGGACACCCATGGTTACTGGACAAAAAACTTGAGAAGAAGATGCTCATATTGTCCTGGGGAATGTGTCTTTTGGGAATTTTTATATCGTTAATGGGCCTTTTAAGTCTATTTCAGTCATTTAAGATAGGGAAGAATCTTATGAGTAGTGTAGCATTTTTGACATTGGGTTTGACCCTTATTTGTGACTGCTGGGTTATTATTAAAAGAATCAAGAAAAACCGTTTGGAAGAACTAGAAGACGAAGAATAGGATTTTGAATGAAAAATTTAAAAATGAAGTCAGCGCGTGTAGCAAAGGATCTCACTCAACAGGGGTTGGCAGATGCTATAGGAGTCTCTCGTCAGACTATCTCAGCTATTGAAAAGGGAGACTACAACCCGACTATAAATCTGTGTATTGCTATCTGCAAAACTCTGGACAAAACTTTAGACCAGCTTTTTTGGGAATCTGAGGATTAATTTGTACCCCCTTAGAGGTTAATTAGGTATGATTTCTAGTCTTACACCTTATAAAATTAGAGACTAAAAAAATACAAAAAATAAAAGAAAAACACCTCCAAATGACTTGCCTTGGACGTGTTTTTTTGATATTATGTTAAACGGTATTGTTTACCCCATTTGAAAGGCCCCGGAACCTTCCAAATACTTTTCGATGGGAAGGAACACCCATCACTCGTAAACAAAAATCGAACTATATATAGGAGAAATCATGAACAAAACAACATTTATGGCTAAACCAGGCCAAGTTGAACGTAAATGGTATGTCGTTGACGCAACTGATGTGCCACTTGGACGTCTTTCTGCAGTAGTTGCTAGCGTACTTCGCGGAAAAAACAAACCAACTTTCACACCACACACTGATACAGGTGACTTCGTAATCGTTATCAATGCTGAAAAAGTTAAATTGACTGGTAAAAAAGCAACTGATAAGATCTACTACACTCACTCAATGTACCCAGGTGGATTGAAACAAATCTCAGCAGGTGAACTTCGTTCTAAAAATGCTGTTCGTTTGATTGAAAAATCAGTTAAAGGTATGCTTCCACACAACACTCTTGGACGCGCACAAGGTATGAAATTGAAAGTCTTCGTTGGCGGTGAGCACACTCACGCTGCACAACAACCAGAAGTACTTGATATCTCAGGACTTATCTAATTCTAAGAGGAAAGGAGCACTAATATAATGGCACAAGCACAATATGCAGGTACAGGACGCCGTAAAAACGCCGTTGCACGCGTACGTTTGGTTCCAGGTACTGGTAAAATCACAGTTAACAAAAAAGATGTAGAAGAATACATCCCACACGCAGACCTTCGTCTCGTTATCAACCAACCTTTCGCAGTTACTTCAACTGAAGGTTCATACGACGTACACGTTAACGTTGTAGGTGGTGGATACGCTGGTCAATCAGGTGCGATCCGTCACGGTATCGCTCGTGCACTTCTTCAAGTAGACCCAGACTTCCGCGATTCATTGAAACGCGCTGGACTTCTTACTCGTGATGCACGTATGGTTGAACGTAAGAAACCAGGTCTTAAGAAAGCTCGTAAAGCTTCACAATTCTCAAAACGTTAATCAATACGATTATATCAACGTTTCAAGACATTCAAGAGATTTCTCTTGGATGTCTTTTTTTAGCCTAAAAACTAAAGTTCACCCCAAAATTCACCCCATATTCACCCCATCATTATTTTAAGCTACGAAATGCGATGTCACCTACAGTCTGATTGACGGTATCTTTAGTGTTAACATAAGTCTTTGTAATTTCTTTGTCACTATGAGTTAGGGCTTCTGAAATTATTTCTAGCGAAACCCCAGCTTGTTTTGCGAGTGTCGCACCAGTATGTCGCAGTTTATGAGGTGTAGCATGTGCCAGCTCTTTATGTCGCTTTCTGATGCTTTTCATTTTATTGTTTAGATAGTCAGCATGTAAAGGCTTGTTGATGTTTCCTCTAGTGTCTATATAAGTAAAGACAAACTGTTCAGGTAGTATGTCTTGCATGCTGTTTACTTCTTGTCTCTTGTTTTAGGCTTTGAGATAATAGCGACAACAGAAGTAGTTGTGGATTATTTTTGTGAATGTTCAAATTAATCATTAGAAAATTGTTGGCAGTTGAGAGCTCTAAGTAAATTATTTTGATACAATTTATGGTCGCACATAGATAGTATGTCACAAAAGAAACTGCTGCTCGTTAAAAATTTCATTTTTTCAGAGATAGGTCTCTTTTTACATGATTTACCTATTAATATTAGTAAATGTTAAGGATAAGTATTCTTTTTATTTTTTGGCGAATGCCGGCTTTTTTGCCACAAATGAGTATCAACATCTTTCGAATGGAATAGTTGACAACTGTTTTTAAGAATTATACTATTGAATTGAATAGATAAGGAGCTGATTTGATGCAAGAGACAATGATTGATTACAAACAAAATATTTACCAAGAGCTATCTCGCTTAACAAAGGGGCTAGGAAGTGAGAAGCGTCTTGATATTTTAAATATATTATCACAGGGACCAAAGACAGTTGAGGGAATTGCGCATGCGACGGGTCTCTCTGTTGCCAATACTTCGCGCCACCTTCAGGTTTTAAAAGAAAGTCACTTGGTGGTGACGAGTCGAAATGGTAATTTTATCCGTTATAGCTTGGCTTCTGAAAAGGTTGTCCAGTTAGTCCTTCTGTTATTTGCCGTCGGTGAAGAACAGTTAGCAGAAGTCAGAGCGATTGAGTCAGACTATGATGAGGCAGCTGGTGTTCCTCAGATTGAGCTCGCTAATGCAATTGAATTAGCAGCTAAGACAGATGCTCTCCTACTTGATTTAAGGCCTGTTGAGGAGTATGAGGCAGGGCACTTGCCAAAAGCTCTTAATTTACCAATCGATGAGTTTGATCAAAAAAAAGCTCAGCTTCCCAAAGAGAAGACCATCATTGTTTATTGTCGCGGGCGCCAATGTGGCTATGCTAACCTAGCAGCACAGGATTTACAGAGTTTAGGCTACAGTATCTATAGTCTCAATCGTAGTTTTGCTGATTGGAAGTGGGGTGCATCCTCTCGTTCAGAACTTGACTAAGGTGTATTCCTTAGTCTTTTCTTATAACCGGAGACTCGTGAGCAAAATCATTGCAAAATAGATTTAGTGTGCTATAATTCAATTATTCAATAAAAAAGTTGAATTTATTTTTTATTCAACCTATTCAACAACTTTGTTGAATTACATCTTTGAAATACTTCTTATTTAGTATCTCAAAGAAACTAAGTGATACAAATTGAATTTTTAGAAGGGCTAAGTTAACCTTTTTGAAATTCATTCTTTTATTCTTATGCTATTCAATTATATGATTGAATAGAAGCGATTTATTTTAGATAGGAGTTTTTTATGACGACACAACTAACAACCGAAACATTTGCGAAATCTATCCAAAATGGGGTAAGTTTTATCGATTTTGGGGCGCAGTGGTGCCCACCTTGTCGGATGATGGAGCCGGTAGTGGAAGAACTTTCACAGGACTTTGACGGAAAAGTAACGATTGCTCAGGTGGATGTGGACCAATCACAAGATCTGGCCAATCTCTTTGGCATTCGTTCTATCCCAACAATGGTAATTTTTAAAGATGGCAAACCCGTTGATGCTCTTGTTGGTGTTCATCCTAAACAAACATTGATGGAAAAAATCCAAGCACAGTTATCATGAGGTGATTTATGTATGATGCAATTATTGTAGGTTCAGGACCTGCAGGGTACACAGCTGGCATTTATTTAAGTCGAGCTGGTTTGAAAAATCGATTGATTACAGGCTATTCTGAGGGTGGTCAATTAACCACCACAACCCTCGTAGAAAATTATCCAGGTTTTGAAAACGGGATTGATGGCAATACATTAGTCCAAACAATGCGCCGCCAAGCAGAACAGTTTGGCACCGAAATGACCTTTGGATTTGTTCAAAAAATTGAAGGCGAATCGTCTCCTTTCGAGGTACATCTGGATAATGGTGAGATCATTGATACCAAGGCCGTTATTATCGCAACAGGCTCTAGCGCTAAATACCTAGGGATTGAAGGCGAAGAAGAGGCCGTCGGAAAAGGTGTCAGCGCTTGTGCGACCTGTGATGCTTTCTTCTATAAAGATCGTGAAATCCTTGTAGTTGGCGGGGGTGATGTCGCTATGGAAGAAGCCCTCTATTTGACACGCTTTGCATCGAAAGTGACCGTTGTCCACCGCCGCAATGAGTTACGCGCATCTGATATTATGGCCAAACGGGCTCAGGCAAATGATAAAATTCATTGGATGTTAAATTACACGCCTGTCAAAGTTACATCTAACCTGATGGGAATGACTGGTTTGGATGTTCGTAATAATGAAACAGGTGATATTGAGCACATTCAGGCTGACGGTCTCTTTGTGGCCATTGGTCATCAGCCAAACACCGATTTTCTTGATGGAAAATTAGCATTGGATGATAAAGGCTATATTCAAACACAGGCAGGAACAGCAAAGACCTCTGTTGCAGGTATTTTTGCAGCTGGTGATGTGCAAGATCCAAAATACCAACAAGCCATTACTGCAGCAGGTAGCGGTGCCATTGCTGCCCTAGATACATTGGCCTATATTGATAACCTATGATGAAATCAGTCACGTCTACTATCGAATTAGAAGAACTGTTAGCCGAATATCAAAATCTAGCTCTTCTTGTTTCAGGAAATCAATGCAGTCTATCGTCTCTTGGGCAAAAAGAACTCATAGACACGGCTGAACGAGAGCATTTGGTGCTTTACCAAGCAGATATTTTTCAAGTGCCCCGTCTTATTTCTTTATTTGGCATTCAGCCTACCCTGACGAGTTTATTAGTCTTTAAAAAGGGTCAATTGGTTGATAAGAAAGAGGTTTAAATGGCAAGAAAAGCTTTGATACAAAGGAAAAAGAAGGCCTATCCGGTTCAAGAATACTCACGCTGTTTGGCATGCGGCCGCCCGCATTCGGTTTACCGCAAGTTTAAACTTTGTCGGATTTGTTTACGCCAGCAAGTTTACCAAGGTGTCATTCCTGGGTTGAAAAAAGCTTCTTGGTAGTGGAAAGAAAGGAAGAAATATGGAAATTAGTTACTGGTCAGATATTGCCTGTCCATTTTGTTACATTGGTGCTAGTCGGATGAAGCGTGCTATGGCAGCTGTTGGTTTAAACCCGGAAGATTTGACAATGAAAGCTTACCAGCTAAATCCCAATGCGCCTTTAGAAACAAGTGAAACCATGCTCACAGAGTTTGCTGCCAGTCACGGTATGACCACTGAGCAAGCAAAAGCTCAGTTTGCGCACATGGAAAGCATGGGAAATGAAGAAGGGCTTCGTATTGATATGGCGGGGATTATCCCAACCAACACCTTTTCAGCTCACCGTCTTATTAAATGGTCGCAGAAGTATTTAGATAAAAAAGATCATCAAAATTTCATTATGGCCTTGTACTATCTTTACTTTGAAGAACATGCCAATATTGCGGATCATTCTGTGTTACTAGCTGTTATCAGTGAGTTCGCTCTACCACAAGAAGAGGCAGCGCAGGTTCTTGCTGGCGATGCGTTTGCTGACGAGGTCAAACGCGATATTTTAGAAGCCCATCAATCAGGCGTTCAAGGTGCACCTTTCTTTGTTCTGAACAATAAGTATGGCATTTCAGGTGCTCAGCCTTATGAATACATGTTAGCGGTATTAAAACAAATTCAAGCAGAGGAAGGAGCACAATAAAATGATAGATACCCCTTTTCAACTACTAGACAGCAATTCAGAAGAGACAAGTTTAGTTTGTGGGATTGATGGCTGCAGCATAGAGCCCTCAACACAGCCGTTAGAAACTCACTCTCAGCCATTAGAAAAAAGCAGTCATTAGGAGGGCAGAATGGAAAAACAAAGGGTAGAAGCCTTGTCAGATGCTATATTGGCCATTATTGTCACAATTATGGCCTTGGAGTTACAGTTACCTGAGGAATTGACCGTAGTAGGACTTAGAAGCATGCTACCCATGCTTTTTATCTACATTACTAGTTTTTTGCAAATCATGGCAGTCTGGCTATATTATCATGAACTCTACAAATTAGTAGATCATGTCAGCTTTCGTTTATTTGGAGCCAATAGTTTTTGGCTTTTAACAGCTAGTTTTGTTCCCTTAGCGACTCGAGGGATTGGACAGCATTCCGCTAATTTTGCCTTTCTCCTGTTTTACCTCATCGTTCTTGCCCTTTGGGATGTAGCTTGGATAATCATGACAGCAGTGGTGATCAAGACGAGTCAAAGATCGTTATCAGCTGAAGAAAAAAAGATACCTTATCGGTGGGCACTATTATATGGATTGCAGCTAGTGATCATATTATTAGTTGGTTATCTTTTTCCAAATCTCATTTCTCTTGCCCCGCTACTGATGATTGTTAATGTTATCTATGGTTTTTTAAGCAACAAATCTTGAAAAAGACTAAAAATAATGGCTAAATAGCATCGGTTATAAAAACCAGGTCTTAAGAAAGCTCGTAAAGCTAGCCAGTTCTCAAAATGTTAATTCGTTACTGGACAGCAGAGTACAAACGAAAACACTTTGCAACTTGCAAGGTGTTTTTTGTATGAGAATTCGTGGTGCGCAATTAGGATAGCTCTAGCGACTTTAGTCGCATAGAGATATGCTATGCACAGTTGCCCCAAGAAAACAAGCGAAGCGACATTTGATTGGATGGCAACCACTGCACTCAAAACGTTAATCGATACGATTATATCAACGTTTCAAAGCACTCAAGAGTTTACCTCATGGGTGCTTTTTTGTATATATTTCTGAAAAATTGTTCAAAATCTTACTAGAGTTTTGTCTTCATCTTGAAATTCTTATAACAATGTGATATATTTATAACAGATAAGGTGTGATGTATTTATAACATGGTGAAAGAAGGCGACGAAAATGAAAATGTCGAAGAACTTAAAGATAATCCTTTATATCGCTAGCGTGCTTATTGTTGTATGTTTAGTTTTATTGCTGGGGAATCACCTACCGATTCTAGCAAAAGGTGCTATTATGACGATGTCTTGGCTTCCTACGTATTTGGCTTGTACGATGCAATCGGTCCTCTCAAAATCAACCTATCAAAAGAAAGAGAAAAATATGTTTGGGATTACTGCAAAATTATATACAGTGCTTGTACTTCTCTCGTCATCGATCTATACAATTGGAGTTTGGCTTCTAACTCCTGGTTCTTTGATTAAGAATATAATGTTAGGAATTGGATTAAGTGTTCAATTGTTATTAATGTTTTACTTCTTATTCAAGAGAATTAATGAAGAACCTGATGAACGATTTTATAGAAATATTGCAAAGTCCTCTTCCATTTTGTTTACAATAGCAATCTTTATATTATTGGGAATTGCAATCTTGATAGCCGTCTGTAAAGTTTTTGTTTTGAATGCTGGATTTCTTTATATTTTGGTGGCTTTTTTACTCTTATTATTTGCCATTACTTACTTTATCACTGAAAAAAGGGGATGAAATATGGCGAAAGAAAGTAAAATAAAGACTAACTTGAAAGAAGTAAGGGAAGCTTATGGTATGACTCAACAAGATTTAGCAGATCAAGTAGGAATACGGAGAGAAACGATTGTTCACTTGGAAAATAACCGCTACAACCCTTCGTTGGAAATGGCTTTAAAAATAGCACAAGTCTTTAATAAACAAGTGGAAGAACTATTTCGTCTGAAATAAGAGAAGTAAAACAATCCAATTGATTTGTGTATTAGTTTTTTGGAGACTTGTTACTCTGAAGTGAGGTATTGGTAAGAGGGAGTGTTTTCAAAGGAATTTACTTAACTTCACCTTAGTTAAAACGCTTTTAAAAATAAGATTATGATTTATTTTTCAAGTAATTTAACCTAAGAATAGGGATATTCAGATTGAAGCGCCTTCAGTTTTGTTAATCTTTTTCTAATTTGCTTTATTTGAAAATCTTGCATATTATGTATTTACCATACAAAAATGGCTAAAGTGGATGAATACATTAATTTGAAAGATGATATTGTTATATACCTCAAACATCTTTTTATTAAACGATTTTATACGTTTAGTCATAATTTTTTGAAATAAAAACACCCATAAAATGGAAATGTATATTTTACAAATTATGCTTTTATATATGATTATTTTTTTGTATCTAAACTTAAAATAGGATATAACAAAATGTCCAAAATAACGCCAAAATTAGAAACACCTAATGATGACTAGTGGTTAATATGTCCCGAGAATCCTTTATTTATACGAATTGTAGTGAATATTAAAAATTTGAAAAAGTTTTTAAAAATTATTGACATATCTCTAAATAGTGTTATAATCTAGGTGTCAGGGAGGTCCTGATAAAAAATATAATATCCGATAGAGGAGATATAATTATGAAAAAAGTATTGCTTACATCAGCTGCAGTTCTTGCAGTATTCGCTTCATCAGCAGCAGTTTTCGCTAACGACGGTAACGTTCACACTGGAAACCTTGATAACAAAACTGAAGCAACTGGTGGTGACTTCTTCACAAACAACGAAGGTGGTCTTACTCAAGCTGCTAAAGATGGTCTTAACAACGTTGATGCAGATTCAACTAAACAAAAATTTGAAGATGCTGGTGAACACATTGAACCAAAACGTGATGCTAACGGAAACATCATCAAAGATGAATTTGTAGTTACTGATAAAGCTAACGCTAACAAAGACGCTAAAGAAGAAGCTAAAGCTGTTAAAGCTGCAGAAAAGAAAGCTCCAGCAGCTAGAGCTGAAGCTAAAGCTCTTCCAAACACAGCAGCTGTTAAATAATTAACTGCTATTGCTAAAAAGAATATCACTGGAGCTTAAGCTTCGGTGATATTTTTCTATGGATAAAGAAAAGGATTTGACATTTCATGAGTAATCATAATCGTAAATCTAATGGATCTCGCAATAAACTGATTGCTGGGATTTCGGCCTTAGTAATTGCTGCTTTGGCTATCTTCCTTGGCTTCCAGTTTATGTCTCCAACAGCATCATCCTCTAATGGTGTTAAGAGTGTTTTAACGACTAAAAAAGCAAACACTTATAAAGTTTCAGATGAGGAGAAAGCCTACCTCAAAAATAAATTTGATGGTCTTGAGGCAACAAACCCTGATACTATCGCTTATGTTTATGCACCAGGGACTAAATTGGATGAGCCGGTTGTTCAAACAACGGACAATTCAACCTATTTAGATAAAACATTTGATGGAGGAAACGTTCCGTATTTGGGAACTGTCTTCATGGATACAGACAATAATAAAGATTTCAGTGATCGTTTGACTTGGCTCTTCGGCCATGCTCGAGGCAGTAAGGTTGCTGATAGTCGTATGTTCAACGATGTTAACTACTATAGTGATCAGTCGTTCTTTGATAAACACAAATATGTTGTTATTGAGACGCCTCAACGTAAGTACTATTATGAAGCGCTTGCTATGGTAATTGTGCCTGAAGACACAGCTTTCTATCGTACATCATTTGAAAGCGATAAAGACTTTAAACAACAGTTGGATATTATCTATGATCAAGCAAGTGTTAAAAACAAGGATTTGAAGGTTAGTGCTTCAGATAAATACCTTGTTCTTTCTACTTGTCGTGAGGAAGATGAAACGATTCGTGCCAATCTCTACTTACGTCAAATTCCAGACTCTGAAATGTCTGATTTTGTAGCTAAACATGGTAAAGATTTGGAATACACACCAACACGCTAATCATTAACAGAACTCTACTTCAGTATGAAGTAGAGTTTTTATCTTGTCTAAGAAAACTGATCTTTTCAATCGTCGTGGAATTGAGATGTAACCGTTTATTAATCTTTTTTATCATCAATGGATAAGTTTTTTTGGTACACTAGAAGTATGAAAAAGGAGAGTATTATGAAACAGAGCCAGGCTAAAAAGCGTGACAATGCGATGACTAATAAGATTTTGATGGGGTTAATTGCTCTTGTCTTAGGTTTGCTTTTTCTTGAGATTTTAATTGTTCATAGTAAGAACGAACAGCAAAAGAATGCCTCGAACCAGGTACAGACAGCACGTATCATGGCTAATGGGGACTTGCTCTATCATGACGGTCTCTATATGAGTGCCCTGCAGGCAGATGGTAGCTATGATTTCACGGAGAATTTTACTTATGTGAAGCCGTGGTTAAAGCAGGCTGATTTGGTTTTGGGTGATTTTGAGGGAACTATCAATCCTGACTATCCCTTGTCAGGCTATCCTCTGTTTAATGCTCCTCAATCAGTGACCGCAGCTATTAAGGACGCTGGCTATGATGTTATGGATTTGGCTCATAACCATATTTTGGACTCTGGTTTAGAGGGAGCTTTTACAACAGCTGATGCCTTTAAAGAGGTGGGCATTGACCCTGTTGGTGTTTATGAAAAGCCTGTGCGTGATAAGGCACCTCTACTTATCAAGAATGTTAATGGCATCAAGGTGGCGATACTTTCTTATGCCTATGGTTTCAATGGCTTGGAGTCGAATCTGACCAAAAAAGAGATTGCGAATCATTTGTCGAACCTGGATGAAAAACGTATGAAAGCAGAGATTGAGCGTGCTGAAAAAGAGGCTGATATTACGGTTATCATGCCACAGATGGGCGTTGAATATCGTTTGGAACCGACAGATGAACAGGTAAAGCTTTACCATAAGATGATTGATTGGGGTGCCGATATTATCTTTGGAGGTCACCCTCATGTGGTTGAGCCATCTGAGGTGGTTAAAAAGGATGGACAGCAAAAACTCATTATTTACTCAATGGGAAATTTCATTTCTAACCAGCGCATAGAGACTATGGATGGTGTGGATAGTGCAGAGTGGACAGAGAGGGGTGTCTTGATGGATGTCACTCTGGAGAAAAAGAATGGTCAAACCACGATTAAGACAGCTCAAGCGCATCCAACCTGGGTTAACCGTACACCTAAGGGAACAACTTCGCCAGAGGGATATCCTTTGTATACTTACCAAACTTATATTTTAGAGGATTTCATTAAAGGTGGTAAATATAGAAATAAACTAGATGAAGAGACCAAAGAACGTATCGATACTGCCTATAAAGAAATGAATGCCCATGTTAATTTAAAATGGAAATAAAGCTAAGATATCGCCTAAATTTGGCGGTATTTTTTGTTTATCGACAAGTTACCCACAGACTTATCCACAGGTGTGGATAAGTCTGTTAACTGTGTTGAATATTGATTTTTCAAGGTTTTAAAAGAAGGGAGTTATTTAGGTTGTGAACAAGTTTATCCACAAGTAGTTAGGTCAAAGAGAGGATTTTTCATAAACGATAATGATTAAATGTTGCTGAAACATTCGTCTTTTTCAAGAAAAAAGAGGCAATTTTTATAAAAAATAGCATTTTTAATCAAAATATGCTAAAATTATACAAAATAAAATGATGGAGGCTTCTCATGAAAGCAATTATTACAGTTGTAGGTAAGGACAAAGCAGGTATTGTTGCGGGTGTTGCGACTAAGGTCGCAGAACTTGGTTTGAATATTGATGATATTACTCAAACAGTCCTTGATGAATTCTTTACCATGATGGCGGTTGTATCATCGGAAGATAAGAAAGATTTTACACACCTACGTGCTGAATTAGAAGCTTTTGGTGAATCATTGAACGTCAAAATTAACATCCAAAGCTCAGCGATCTTTGATGCGATGCACAACTTGTAAGATAGGAGTAGCTTAAAATGGATATTAAACAGGTCACAGAAACCATTGCCATGATTGAGGAACAGAACTTTGATGTTCGTACCATTACCATGGGAATCTCACTCCTAGACTGTATCGATTCAGATATCGATAAGGCAGCGGAAAAAGTATATAACAAGATTGTATCTAAGGCTAAGGATTTGGTAACTGTTGGCGACGAGATTGCGGCAGAACTTGGTATTCCGATTGTTAATAAACGTGTATCTGTTACTCCGATTTCAATCATCGGTGCGGCAACAGATGCTACAGACTATGTACCTTTTGCGAAGGCGCTTGACCGAGCAGCTAAGGAAATCGGCGTTAACTTTATTGGTGGTTTCTCTGCGCTCGTTCAAAAGGGTTACCAAAAAGGTGATGAGATTCTTATCAATTCTATTCTACGTGCGCTTGCTGAGACTGATTTTGTCTGTTCGTCTGTCAACATTGGTTCAACAAAGACTGGTATTAACATGACAGCAGTACGTGACATGGGACGTATCATCAAAGAGGCTTCTCAGGCAGATCCAATGGGTCCAGGTAAATTGGTTGTCTTTGCCAATGCGGTTGAAGATAATCCATTTATGGCAGGTGCCTTCCACGGTGTTGGTGAGGCTGATGTTGTAATCAATGTCGGGGTTTCAGGTCCTGGTGTTGTGCAACGTGCAGTTGAGAAAGTTCCAGGCGAAAGTTTCGATGTTTTAGCTGAAACAGTTAAGAAGACTGCCTTCAAAATCACACGTGTTGGTCAGTTGGTTGGTCAAATGGCCAGTGAACGTCTTGGTGTCGAGTTCGGTATTGTAGATTTGTCTCTTGCGCCAACACCAGCAGTTGGTGATTCAGTAGCCCGTGTCCTTGAAGCGATGGGTCTTGAAGTTGTTGGTACACATGGTACTACTGCAGCTCTAGCCCTTCTTAATGACCAAGTTAAAAAAGGTGGTATCATGGCATGTAACCAAGTTGGTGGTTTGTCAGGTGCCTTTATTCCAGTTTCTGAAGATGAGGGTATGATTGCGGCTGTTAAATCTGGTCATATCAACCTTGAAAAATTGGAAGCTATGACAGCTATCTGTTCTGTTGGTCTAGACATGATTGCTATTCCTGCTGATACGCCAGATACTACAATCGCGGCCATGATTGCTGATGAAGCGGCTATCGGTGTTATTAACCAGAAAACAACAGCTGTTCGTATTATTCCTTATGGTAAGGAAGGTGACATGCTGGAACTTGGAGGTCTTCTTGGGTATGCACCGGTAATGAGGGTAAACAAAGCTTCATCGGCTGACTTCATTGCGCGTGGTGGTCAAATCCCAGCTCCTGTTCACAGCTTTAAAAACTAAACGGATGATAAATGCTTTGCCAATTGGTAAGGCATTTTCTGATGGTCTCGCTGGCTAGATAGTCGAGGGGATTTGTGCTATAATGAATTCAAAAATGACGGAAAGAAGGGGCGCTATGAGTAAGGTTAGGTTATATATTGCGAGACATGGCAAAACGATGTTTAACACCATTGGTCGTGCACAAGGTTGGTCTGATAGCCCTTTGACCCCATTCGGTGAAGAAGGTATTCGTGAATTGGGGGTAGGTCTGAAAGCAGCAGGTATTCCTTTTAAAGCTGCATATTCTAGTGATTCAGGTCGAACGATTCAAACCATGGATATCATTTTGCGTGAGATGGGTTTAGAAACTATTCCCTATAAACGTGACAAACGTATTCGTGAGTGGTGTTTTGGTAGTTTAGATGGTGGCTATGATGGTGAACTTTTCTACGGTGTGCTACCGAGAACAGATGCTTTTCAAGGTAAGGATTTGCATGAGGTAACTTATCCTGAACTTGCACAAGGTATCCTTGATGTGGATACGGCTGGTTGGGCAGAGTCTTGGGAAGTGCTCAGAAAACGTATTATAGAAGGGTTTACAGCTATGGCTGAGGATCTTGAGAGGTCTGGTGGAGGTGATGCTATCGTCGTTAGTCACGGTATGACTATTGCAACTTTTGCATGGTTAATTGATCCTTCTGTCGAGCATCCTTCATTGGACAACGGTTCGGTTACTGTTGTTGCTTATGAAAATGGTAAATTTACATTAGAAGCACTTGGCGATATGACTTATCGTCAGGTTGGGCGAGAGATAATAGAAAAAGAAAATGGTAAAAAATAACTATCCAAGTCGCCGTCAGGCGAAAAAGCAAACCAACTGGTTTTTGGTTATCAGTAGTGTCTTGATTGCAGTCCTTTTAGTTGTAGCAGGACTTTATTCAGTATTTGGTGTCAGTCGTACAGTCCAACAAACCAGTGGATCGTCAGTAACAAAAAGTAGTAAACAAGCTACCGATGCGACTCAAAGCAAGGATGCAAAGGGACTACCTGATGTATCGCCTAAAGACTGGCAATTGCTTTTGGTAAATCGAGATAATAAGTCTAAAGAACTTAACCCTGAGATTGCTGATGTCGATGGTGTTTCTGTAGATGCGAGAATTGCTAAGAATGTTAAGGAGTTTTTAGCAGCTGCTCAAGAAATTGATCCAAGTTACCACTTGATATCAGGTTATCGTAGTGTTGCTTATCAGACAGAACTTTATAACAGTTATGTTCAGCAGGAAATGGCTGCTGACCCAAGTTTGACGGAGTCTCAGGCGGAGAAAAAGGTTCAAACCTATTCACAACCACCAGGAGCGAGTGAACACCAGACGGGTCTTGCGATTGATATGAGTACTGTAGATAGCTTAAATGAAGCAGATCCAGATACAGTAGCTAAAGTTAAAGAGTTAGCGCCGAAATATGGCTTTGTTCTTCGTTTTCCAGATGGTAAAACATCGTCAACAGGTGTAGGCTACGAGGATTGGCATTTCCGCTATGTTGGTAAAGAGTCAGCAGAGTATATGACTGAACATAATCTTACTTTGGAGGAATATTTGGCATTATTAAAGGAGAAAGCTAAGTGAGACGACGTTTTAAACTAAAAGCCTTCATAACCTTAGTTGCTGTTTTCGCTTTAGGTATTGTCTTACCTTTGATTCTTCATGCCTCTACAGATGATAATGCTCGTTCGGTAAAGGTTGCTTACACGCAGCAAGAGTTTATTGAGACCTTAGCTCCAACAGCTCAAAAGATGTCCAAAAACTATGGTGTGCCTGCGTCTATTCTCCTTAGTCAAGCTGCATATGAGTCGAATTATGGTAGCAGTCTTTTATCTGTTAAATACCATAACATCTACAGTCTGCTAGCTCAGCCGGGTCAAGAACGTATTCGTTTAAAGGATAGTATCTATAGTAAAGGTAAGTGGCAATACCAAAAGGTGGATTTTGCGGTTTTTAAGGATTGGTCAAGTTCTATGATGACTTATTTAGAAGAGCTTCGCCAAGGAACGTGGGGTGAGTCAACCTATAAAGAGGTGGCAGGAACGACTAGTTATAAAGTTGCGGCAGAAAAACTACAAGCTGCGGGTTTTAGCAGTGATCCAGAGTACGCCAAACACCTCATATCTATTATTGAGACCTATCATTTGTCAAAATATGATCGATAAGATTAGAGTACCTCGGAGGTGCTCTTTTTTTGCTTCTCTAGGTCTTGAGATGTATTTTTAGCACTCTCTTGAAAAGAGTGCTAATTTTTTGTTTTTTTGGGTTGACATGTTCAAGTTTAGGTGTATAATAGAATCATAAGTTAGCAGTCGACGTGTTAGAGTGCTAATAAATAGAAATGAGGTGACATCGTGATTACGCAAAGGCAAAACACTATTTTGAATTTGATAGTTGAGATGTTCACTCGTACACATGAACCGGTTGGTTCTAAAGCGTTACAAGAATCAATTGATTCGAGTTCAGCGACTATTCGTAATGACATGGCCAAGCTAGAAAAAATGGGCTATCTTGAAAAAGCTCATACTTCTAGTGGGCGTATGCCAAGCCGAGCAGGTTTCCAGTATTTTGTCGCTAATTCTTTGAATCTTGATACGATTGATGAACAAGATGTTTATCAAGTGGTTAAAGCTTTTGACTTTGAAGCTTTTAAACTTGAAGATATCTTGGATGCAGCGGCGAAGCTGCTGGCAGAAATGACAGGATGTACAGCAGTGATTCAAGATGTGGAACCGACACGACAACGTCTGACTGGATTTGACATTGTTCATCTATCCAATCACGACGCTTTAGCGGTTCTTACTCTAGATGAATCTAAGCCTGTGACAGTTCAGTTTGCTATTCCAAAAAATTTCTTGTCTAGTGATTTGGAAATTCTTCATAAGCTTGTTCAAGAACGTTTTTTGGGAAACACTGTCTTAGATATCCATTACCGATTGAGAACTGAGATTCCTCAGATTGTGCAGAAGTATTTCAAGATAACAGATAATGTTCTAGATTTGTTTGATTATATCTTTTCACAACTTTTTAAGGAATTGATTTTCATCGAAGGTAAGGTTGCATCACTGACTTATGCCGACTTAAAAACCTATCAATTTTTGGACAATCCACAACATGTGGCACTTGAGCTTCGATCAGCTATCTCCGATGATGAAGTGACCAAGATTTCGGTTGCAGAATCAACTGAAGAAGCGCTTGAAAATGTCACAGTTATGAGTCATAAATTCCTGATTCCTTATCGTGGGATGGCGCTCATGCATGTGATTGGCCCAGTTGAAATGGATTATCGTCGCATGGTTAGTTTGGTCAATGTTATTAGTAGAGTTTTGGTTATGAAGTTGACGGATTATTACCGTTACCTCAATAGTAACCATTATGAAGTTAGCTAAGATATAACATTTAATAAGTATAGAAAGAGGTGTATGCCTTGACTGAAGATATTAAAAAAGAAGAAGTGAAAGAAGAGGAAGCTACTGAGACAACTGAAGAAGTTGTAGAGGAAGTAAGCGAACCTTCTGAACTTGAAGAAGCACAAGCGCGTGCCGAAGAATTTGAAAATAAATACCTTCGTGCCCATGCAGAAATGCAAAACATTCAGCGCCGTTCTAATGAAGAACGTCAACAATTGCAAAAGTATCGTAGCCAAGATTTGGCAAAAGCGATTTTGCCATCACTTGATAACCTTGAACGTGCTCTTGCCGTTGAGGGTTTGACTGATGATGTCAAAAAAGGCTTGGAAATGGTGCAAGAAAGTTTAGTACATGCTTTTAAAGAGGAAGGAATTGAAGAAATCCCAGCAGATGGTGATTTCGATCATAACTTCCACATGGCTATTCAAACAATGCCTGCAGATGATGAACATCCAGCAGACACGATTGCGCAAGTTTTCCAAAAAGGGTATAAGCTCCATGAACGTGTCTTACGCCCAGCCATGGTAGTTGTATACAACTAGGATACAAAGTCCGTAAAAGCTCACAGTAAAAATAGGAGATTGACGAGGTGTTCGATGAACACAAGGAAATCTATCTTTTTTACTCAGAGCTTAGGGTGTGTTCAACTAGGCAATTCTGACGGTTGCTGAAGCAACTTGTTGTCGAAATGACATCGATTTCGACTTCTTGTGTCGTAACATAATTGAAAACTTGTCCGAAATGACAGAAAACTATGAATGAAAGATAAAAAAGCAAAATAGAAATTTTAGTAAAAAGGGGAAAAACATATGTCTAAAATCATTGGTATTGACTTAGGTACAACAAACTCAGCAGTAGCAGTTCTTGAAGGGACTGAATCAAAAATTATCGCAAACCCAGAAGGTAACCGCACAACTCCATCTGTTGTGTCATTCAAAAATGGTGAAATCATCGTTGGTGATGCTGCAAAACGTCAAGCAGTAACAAACCCAGATACAATTATCTCTATCAAATCTAAGATGGGTACTTCTGAAAGAGTTTCTGCTAACGGTAAAGAATACACACCACAAGAAATTTCAGCAATGATTCTTCAATACTTGAAAGGTTATGCTGAAGATTATCTTGGTGAAAAAGTAACCAAAGCTGTTATTACAGTTCCTGCTTACTTCAACGATGCTCAACGTCAAGCAACTAAAGACGCTGGTAAAATTGCTGGTCTTGAAGTAGAACGTATCGTCAACGAACCAACAGCAGCAGCCCTTGCTTATGGTTTGGATAAGACTGATAAAGAAGAAAAAATCTTGGTATTCGACCTTGGTGGTGGTACATTCGACGTATCTATCCTTGAACTTGGTGATGGTGTCTTTGATGTATTGGCAACTGCAGGGGATAACAAACTCGGTGGTGATGACTTTGACCAAAAAATCATCGACCACATGGTTGAAGAATTCAAGAAAGAAAATGGTATCGACTTGTCAACAGACAAGATGGCTCTTCAACGTTTGAAAGACGCAGCTGAAAAAGCTAAGAAAGACCTTTCTGGTGTCACATCAACACAAATCAGCTTGCCATTCATCACTGCTGGTGAGGCTGGACCTCTTCACTTGGAAATGACATTGACTCGTGCGAAATTCGATGATTTGACTCGTGACCTTGTAGAACGTACTAAAACTCCAGTTCGCCAAGCCCTTTCAGATGCAGGTTTGAGCTTGTCAGATATTGACGAAGTCATCCTTGTCGGTGGTTCAACTCGTATTCCTGCCGTTGTAGAAGCTGTTAAAGCTGAAACTGGTAAAGAACCAAATAAATCAGTTAACCCTGATGAAGTAGTTGCTATGGGTGCTGCTATCCAAGGTGGTGTGATCACTGGTGATGTCAAAGACGTTGTCCTTCTTGATGTAACTCCATTGTCACTTGGTATCGAAACAATGGGTGGAGTGTTCACAAAACTCATCGACCGCAACACTACAATTCCAACATCTAAGTCACAAGTTTTCTCAACTGCAGCAGACAACCAACCAGCCGTTGATATCCACGTTCTTCAAGGGGAACGCCCAATGGCAGCAGATAACAAGACTCTTGGACGTTTCCAATTGACTGATATCCCAGCTGCACCACGTGGTATCCCACAAATCGAAGTTACTTTCGATATTGATAAGAACGGTATCGTATCTGTTAAAGCTAAAGACCTTGGAACTCAAAAGGAACAAACAATTGTTATCCAATCTAACTCTGGTTTGACAGATGAAGAAATTGAAAAGATGATGAAAGATGCTGAAGCAAATGCTGAAGCAGATGCAAAACGTAAAGAAGAAGTAGATCTTCGTAACGAAGTTGACCAAGCTATCTTTGCGACTGAAAAAACAATCAAAGAAACAGAAGGTAAAGGCTTCGATACAGAACGTGATGCTGCTCAATCAGCTCTTGATGACCTTAAGAAAGCTCAAGAATCAGGCAATCTTGATGACATGAAGGCTAAATTGGAAGCTCTTAACGAAAAAGCTCAAGCTCTTGCGGTTAAACTTTACGAACAAGCTGCAGCAGCACAACAAGCTCAAGCAGGAGCAGAAGGTGCACAAACAGCAGATAACTCAGGCGACGATGTCGTAGACGGAGAGTTTACTGAAAAATAAGATGCAAAGCCCGTTAAAACCTCACAGTGAAATAGGAAATCCGACGCAGAAACTTTAGTTTCTAGGGAGATTTCTCTTTTTCACCAAGAGGTAAGGCGTGCTCAGTTCGGTAAGGTGTTGAGCTTATCTAGTAAATGATAGTAAGAAATCCAGAGGTTGCAAACCAGCCTCTGTTTTTCGGTAAAATAGAGGATGTTGCGTATGAAAAAAGTACTTTGTATCATTTATCCTAATTTTTCTCTTTATGAGATAACCACTTTAACAAGTACTTTAGCCCTGTCTTTTGACGTAACAATTGATTATGTGGCTTCAGAACATTCGATAGTTATATCTGAGGATGGCTTACCCTGTCAACCGACCAAAACATTGGATCAAATCCGTATAGAAGAGTATTCTTGTGTGATTTTGCCAGGAATGGTTAACATTGGACCTGCTCTACAGGATGAAAAATTGATATCGTTTTTGAGGGAGCTTGGTGAGCAAGATGTCTTAATTGCAGCCATTTCTTCAGCCCCCCTTTTATTAGCCAAAGCAGGCTTGTTGAAGGACACGAAATTTACAGGTGGAATTTGGCAAAACTTCTTTGACTATTTTGAATTTCTTCCTCGTGAGAATTTCCAACCGAAAGTGGTTGTGCAAGATAAACAGATTATTACGGCTATAGGATTCGAACATCAAGAGTTTGCAAGGAAAGTGATTCTAAGTCTAGGGTTGGCAGAAAATACGGGCAACTATTTTAAAGAAAAAAACGAGTACTCTGAGGAGGATTTGTTATTTACTCTATCAGATGAAGAGTTTGATCAAGTGAAGCGAAGTATAGAAAACACCCTCTAAAGATTTACATAAAAATTATAGAAAGGAACAAAGAGTGTTCGAGAAATTGAACACGAGCGGAAAGCTTGGAAATTAGATAAACCTCCTAAGAAATCAGGATTTCTTATGGGTTTCCTAAATTTCAGTCGCTTTCTGTTCGCTCTTAGTATCTTGTATGAACAATACCGAATATTACGATCGTCTTGGGGTATCTAAGGATGCCTCTCAAGATGAAATCAAACGTGCCTATCGTAAGATGTCTAAGAAATACCACCCAGACATTAATAAAGAACCAGGTGCGGAAGAAAAATATAAAGAGGTCCAAGAGGCATACGAAACTCTAAGTGACGACCAAAAACGTGCAGCCTATGACCAATACGGACCAGATGGTGCAAATGGTTTTGGTGGCCAAGGAGGCTTTGGTGGTTTTGATGGTGGTGCAGGCTTTGGAGGATTTGAGGATATTTTCTCTAGCTTCTTTGGTGGTGGTGCTACTCGCAACCCAAATGCTCCACGTCAAGGTGATGACCTTCAGTACCGTGTCAACTTAAGCTTTGAAGAAGCAATTTTTGGTGCAGAAAAAGAAGTTCACTACAACCGTGAAGCGACATGTAAGACATGTTCAGGATCTGGTGCAAAACCTGGAACAAGCCCTGTAACTTGTGGTCGCTGTCATGGTCAAGGGGTTATCAATGTCGATACGCAAACACCACTTGGTATGATGCGTCGTCAAGTAACCTGTGATGTTTGTCATGGAACAGGTCAAGAAATTAAAGAGCCATGTCAAACTTGTCATGGAACAGGACATGAAAAACAAAGCCATAAAGTATCTGTCAAGATTCCAGCAGGTGTTGAAACAGGTCAACAAATCCGTCTTGCTGGTCAAGGTGAAGCTGGTTTCAATGGTGGACCTTATGGAGATCTCTTTGTAATCATCAATGTTAATCCAAGCGATAAATTTACGCGTGATGGATCAACAATTTACTATACACTTAACATTTCTTTTGTCCAAGCAGCTCTTGGTGACACTGTCGAAGTACCAACAGTTCACGGCAATGTTGAGATGACCATTCCAGCAGGAACTCAAACAGGCAAAACTTTCCGTCTAAAAGGAAAGGGTGCTCCACGTCTTCGTGGAGGTTCACAAGGAGACCAACACGTTACAGTTAAGATTGTAACTCCTACGAAGCTAAATGATGCCCAAAAAGAAGCTCTCCTTGCATTCGCCAAAGCAAGCGGTGATGAAAAGATTGCACCACAGAAAAAAGGTTTCTTTAACAAGGTAAAAGACGCTTTAGAAGATTTATAAAGAAGGGACGCGAAAGGCGTCTTTTTCTTTATGCTAAAAACTGTACGGGGTCAGTTTGTGATAAATCTACTTTTTATCCTCTAAAAAATCTGATATGATAGCTCTATGGTTAGATACAAAGCGACAATTTCCTACGATGGTACACTTTTCTCAGGTTTTCAAAGACAACCAAATGCACGTTCTATTCAAGAAGAGCTCGAAAAGACTCTCTTACGTTTAAATAGTGGTACACCTGTCACCGTTCATGGAGCGGGTCGGACAGATGCAGGTGTTCATGCCTATGGCCAAGTTATTCACTTCGATTTGCCTCAAGAGCGAGATCCAGAGAAGTTGCGTTTCGGTTTAGATACGCAATGTCCAGATGATATTGATGTTGTTAGTATCGAACTTGTATCGGAGGAATTCCATGCGCGATACAACAAACACAGTAAAACTTATGAGTTCCTAGTAGATGCAGGGCGACCTAAGAACCCCATGATGCGTAATTATGCGACCCACTATCCCTACCCTCTAAGTTTAGCACCTATGCAGGAGGCTGCTAAGGATTTGGTCGGTACACATGATTTTACAGGCTTCACAGCTTCAGGAACTTCTGTAGAAAATAAAGTACGCACAATTACCCAGGCTAGTGTATCTATTGATGAAAAAACTGGATTTTATATCTTTACTTTTTCTGGTAATGGTTTTCTCTATAAGCAAGTTAGAAATATGGTTGGCACCTTGTTGAAGATTGGCAATGGTCGCATGCCTGTTTCGCAAGTTAAGACAGTATTAGAAAGTCGTGACCGTAATCTTGCAGGACCAACGACAGCTGGTAATGGTTTGTATTTAAAGGAGATACGATATGAGTAATGAATTGATTTTAGCGATTTCAGGGAATGATATTTTTAGTGGTGGCGGACTTCATGCAGATTTAGCGACATTTACCACAAATAAACAGCATGGATTTGTGGCTCTTACCTGTCTAACAGCTATGACTGAGAATGGTTTTGAGGTCATTCCGGTTGATACGAATGTTTTTAAACAACAACTTGATTCACTAAAAGATGTCCCCTTCTCAGCAATTAAAATTGGCTTGTTGCCTAACGTTGAGATCGCAGAATTAACGTTGGATTTTGTTAAAAATCATTCTGATATTCCAATTGTCTTGGATCCCGTTTTAGTATGTAAGGAGACTCATGACGTTGAAGTTTCTCAACTACGTGATGAATTGGTTAAATTTTTCCCTTATATCACGGTTATCACTCCGAACTTACCTGAAGTCGAACTGCTTATAGATAGAAAGGTCAAGACTCTTGATGATATGAAGCATGCGGCTAGCTATCTCAATGAATTAGGAGCTAAGACTGTCGTTGTCAAAGGTGGAAACCGCTTGGATGGTAATAAAGCGATAGATGTCTTTTATGATGGAGCAGACTACAAATTGTTTGAGGAAGTTGTGTTGGATAAAAACAATACCGGTGCAGGATGTACATTTGCTTCAAGTATAGCTAGTGAATTAGTCAAAGGATGTTCAGAAACTGAAGCTGTGGCAAATGCTAAATCCTTTGTTTATGAATCAATTAAACAATCAAATGAATTTGGAGTAGTTCAATATGCAAAATAAGAAAACAAAAGAGCTAACATTATTAGCTATCTTAACAGCTTTATCAGTGACCTTTGGATTTGTAGCTAAAATTCCAACTCCAACAGGGCTTTTAACTTTGGTAGATGCAGGAATCTACTTCACAGCCTTTTATCTTGGGAAGAAAGAGGGGGCAATTGTGGGCGGATTGTCTGCTTTTCTGATAGATTTGCTATCATCTGCTCCGCAATGGATGTTTATCAGTTTATTAATTCATGGTGCACAAGGTTATTTTGCTGGATTTAAAGGGAACTATCGTATCCTAGGCCTTCTGATTGCAACAATTGTGATGGTGGGTGGCTATGCACTTGCTTCAGTATTTATGTATGGAACAGGAGCTTCAATCGCAGAAGTGATTCCTAATTTCTGCCAGAATGCTCTTGGCGTAGTTGTTGGATGGGTATTGTATCAAGGATTCAAAAAAGTTCAGTCTAAAAAAGGTTAATAACATTACTAAACCCTATTGACAATAACAAAATTGGGTGTTAAGATATAAAAGTTGTCTTAACAGACTTGCCACAAACTTGAAAAGGTTCCAAAACTTTAAAAAAGTTATTGACAAGATAAGTCAGAGATGATATTATAAATAAGCTGCTTCGGAAGGGGCGGCGAACACGAGAAGTGAAAAAACTTCGAAAAAAGTGTTGACAAGTTGTTCTAGATTTGCTAGAATATAGGAGTTGTCTTAAGAGAGACAAAGACCTTTGAGAACTGAATAAGAAACCAAGTGCAGGGTTATGATAGAAGAAATTATAACCTGTCAATTTACAAGAATAAATCGT
>NZ_BAABOB010000010.1:0-52365 GCF_054785155.1 Streptococcus parasalivarius | reverse complement strand
CGCTTAACGGCGTGGGGGTTCAAGTCCCTTCACCCGCATTAGAAAAGTTAGCCGGCTTAGCTCAGTTGGTAGAGCATCTGATTTGTAATCAGAGGGTCGCGTGTTCAAGTCATGTAGCCGGCATAAAATGCGAACGTAGTTCAGTGGTAGAACACCACCTTGCCAAGGTGGGGGTCGCGGGTTCGAATCCCGTCGTTCGCTTGAGGAGCCGGGGTGGCGGAACTGGCAGACGCACAGGACTTAAAATCCTGCGAAAGGAAACTTTCGTACCGGTTCGATCCCGGTCCTCGGCATAATATAATAATGAGCACCCTTAGCTCAACTGGATAGAGTACCTGACTACGAATCAGGCGGTTAGAGGTTCGACTCCTCTAGGGTGCATTTTATCGGGAAGTAGCTCAGCTTGGTAGAGCACTTGGTTTGGGACCAAGGGGTCGCAGGTTCGAATCCTGTCTTCCCGATTTATGGCGGTGTAGCTCAGCTGGCTAGAGCGTCCGGTTCATACCCGGGAGGTCGGGGGTTCGATCCCCTTCGCCGCTATATATATGGATTTCTTGGACCTTTAGCTCAACTGGTTAGAGCACTCGGCTCATAACCGAGCGGTCGTAGGTTCGAGTCCTACAAGGTCCATATATTAATTATAATATTTGGAGGATTACCCAAGTCCGGCTGAAGGGAACGGTCTTGAAAACCGTCAGGCGTGTAAAAGCGTGCGTGGGTTCGAATCCCACATCCTCCTTATAATTAACGCGGGATGGAGCAGCTAGGTAGCTCGTCGGGCTCATAACCCGAAGGTCGTAGGTTCAAATCCTGCTCCCGCAATATGGCTCGGTAGCTCAGTTGGTAGAGCAATGGATTGAAGCTCCATGTGTCGGCGGTTCGATTCCGTCTCGCGCCATTTTGTTAAGCGGGTGTAGTTTAGTGGTAAAACTACAGCCTTCCAAGCTGTTGTCGCGAGTTCGATTCTCGTCACCCGCTTTATTTGGATATTATAGCCAAGCATTTGCTTGGGCGCGTAGCTCAGATGGTTAGAGCGCACGCCTGATAAGCGTGAGGTCGGTGGTTCGATTCCACTCGTGCCCATATTGGAGAATTACTCAAGAGGCTGAAGAGGACGGTTTGCTAAATCGTTAGGTCGGGTAACTGGCGCGGGGGTTCGAATCCCCCATTCTCCGTAGTATTATGACGAATTATCTTTTAGATAATTCGTTTTCTTTTTTGAGGTGACAAAATGAAAAATAGTTTTTATCGATTTCTTCTTTATGGGTTTATTGTTATTCTATTTTTTGTAATGTTTTTTTCTTTTGTCTTTACTAATAAAAAATTAACGAAGGATATCTCCTCTAATGTTTCTGGTTTAGTAACCAAAGTTGACTCAGTGGTTTCAGTTCCATTTACTGCACTATCAAAATCTCATAATGTTCTTTCTGATCTTTTATCAACTTATTCTGAGAATCGTGATTTAAAAAAATCTTTATCAAATTTAGAAAATCAATCAGCTATTATCTCTAACTTGCAAGAAGAGAATGATTCTTTAAGAGCTTCGCTTAATCTTTCGGACAAGCTAAGTCGTGATAATGTTCTCACTGCTGAAGTTTCTATGCGGCCTTCTGTTACTTGGTTAAAAGAGTTAACGATTAATGTTGGTAAGTCTAAGAATGTTAGTAAGTCCATGCTAGCAACTTCTAATGGTGGAGTAATTGGTTCTGTTACTAAAGTATACGATGATACAACAACTATTTCTTTACTCTCTAGTAGTTCTAGTGATAGCTACCTTGCTTCTAGCGTCAAATCAGAGGGCGATAACCAGATTTTCGGGATTATATCTCGTTATGATAGTAAAAAGAAGCTGTTAGAGATGACACAACTTAATTCATCTTCTAACGTTAAGGTTGGCACTGAAGTAGTTACAAGTGGTCTTGATGATGTATCAGTAAAGGATGTTCCAATTGGTACTGTAGACTCTGTGAGTGATTATGAAGGAAATCGTACGATTTTGGTAAAACCTTATGCTGATTTTGATAAAATTTCTTATGTTACTTTAGTTGGAGATGGTAAATAATATGAAATTGTCCAAGTATTCTATTATTCTTTTCTTACTGAGTATTGTCCCTTTTCTATGGGATGGACATATTTCGATGATCCTTAATCATTATTTATCTCCGGAATTTTTTCTATCATCTAATCTTTTTATTATTTATATTTTCATCTTAACTCTTGATTATCCAAATAAGTATGCATTTCTTTACCTTATTTGTTTTGGATTTCTTTATGATACCTATTATTTCAAAACAGTTGGTATAGTGATTCTAACTCTGCCACTGTTATGCTATCTGTTAATTCAGCTAGGTCGAATTGTTAAGAGAAATACCTATGTTGATTTTTTGTTAATGTTTTTATTCTTATTTCTCTTTGATACCATAAATTTTGGCTTTGCCTTATTCTATGGTTTCTCCAATGAGTCTGTGACGGATTTTATTATTTATCAACTAAGTCCTAGTATAGTGTTTAATCTTTTGATCTTTATCTTTATTAAACCTATTCTTGAAAAATTATTTTTGTATCTGTCAGTTGATAGATTTAAATAGAACTGTAATATTGGCGTAACAAAGTTTGCGCCATTTTTTGATACAATAAGAAGGTCTTATCGAAAAGGAGTAGTATTTTATATTATGAAAAAACGTATTCTTTCAGCAGTGTTGGTAAGTGGTGTAACCTTATCAGCAGCTGCATCAGTACATGCAGAGGATTATGATTCGCAAATCGCTGCTGCAGATAACGCAATTAGTAACCTTGCTTCTCAACAAGAGACTGCACAAGCGCAAGTTGCTACAATCCAATCTCAAGTATCTACACTTAGAACACAAAAATCAGAACTGGAAACTAAAAATGCTGAACTTGAAAAAGTGTCAGCAGATTTGGAATCTGAAATTCAAGAATTATCAAGTAAAATTGTAGCTCGTCAAGATTCTTTGGCGAAACAAGCTCGTAGTGCTCAACAAAATAATACTGCGACTAGCTATATCAACTCTATCTTGAACTCTAAGTCAATCTCTGAAGCTATTACTCGTATCACAGCTATTTCAAAAGTTGTTACAGCTAATAATGACATGTTGACAAAACAAGAGTCTGATCAAAAAGAGCTTGCTGCAAAGCAAGAACAAAACCAAGCTGCTATTAATGAAATTGCAACTAATAAAGCTGAGCTTGAAACAACAGAAGCTGGTTTGACAACTCAACAAGCTGAACTAGAAGCAGCACAAGTTACTTTGGCTGCAGAATTGGCTACAGCACAAGATGAAAAAACATCACTTGTTTCTGCTAAATCAACTGCAGAAGCTGTGGCAGCTTCAACTGCAGCATCAGTTGCTCAGTCTCAAGCAATTGCAGAATCAGAGGCAGCAGCACAAGCAGTAGCATCTTCAGAAGCGGCAGCATTTGTAGCTCAATCAGAGGCGGCAGCAACTTCAGAAGCTGTAGCTCAACCTTCTGAAGCTACTGTTTCAGAAACAGCGACAGCCTCAGAAGTAGCACAAGAACCAGTTTCATCAGAAACTTCAGAAACTACT
Organism: Streptococcus parasalivarius; assembly: GCF_054785155.1. NCBI lineage: Bacteria > Bacillati > Bacillota > Bacilli > Lactobacillales > Streptococcaceae > Streptococcus > Streptococcus parasalivarius. Next base: position 48,796 of record NZ_BAABOB010000010.1, on the reverse strand, counting down.
CAAGAGCCAACTGTTGCAACTTCAGAAGCAACACAAGAGCCTGCTGCTCCAGCAACATCTGAAGTACAGCCAGAATCAGCTGCGTCAGAGGCACAACAAGAGCCTGCTGCTCCAGTAACATCTGAAGCACAACCAGAATCAGCTGCTCCAGCAGCTTCAGAAGCTCCTGCTAGCGAAGCACCTGCAGCAACATCTGAAGCACCAGCAAGTCAAGCACCTGCAGCTTCAGAAGCACCAGCTCCTGCTGCTGAAACACCTAAAGTATCAGCAGCATCAACTCCTAATACATATCCAGTTGGTCAATGTACTTGGGGTGCTAAATCACTAGCTTCATGGGTTGGTAATTACTGGGGTAATGCTAAAAACTGGATTGCTAGCGCACAAGCAGCTGGCCACTCAGTTGGTACAACTCCTGTAGCCGGTGCAATTGCGGTTTGGCCAAATGATGGTGGTGGTTATGGTCACGTAGCTTACGTCACATCAGCATCAGGTGCAAATTCAATTCAAGTTATGGAATCAAACTATGCTGGTAACATGTCAATCGGTAACTACCGTGGTACATTTGATCCAACATCATCAGCTCATGGTGGTTCTGTATACTATATTTACCCATAATGAACACAAAAAAGCGATTCGAATTTTCTCGAATCCTTTTTATTTTACGGGAAAATCTCTTTACTTTGTGGAACTGATTTTAGCTGGGAAAATGTCGTAACTAAGGATAAATCTTTTTAGTCTTGTTAAGTTACTGTGACACCATTTATTTTGCATTGAAAATCAATCTAAAAAAAGGTAGAATGGTTTAGTAGATATTTTGGAGGAAATCATGTCTTATACGAATTTGAAGTTGTTTGCTTTGTCGTCTAACCAGGAATTAGCAGCAAAAGTTGCTGATAAAATGGGTATTGAACTCGGAAAATCAAGTGTTCGTGAATTTTCAGATGGTGAGATTCAAGTTAATATTGAAGAATCTATCCGTGGTCATCACGTTTTTATTCTTCAATCTACAAGCTCCCCTGTAAATGATAACTTGATGGAAATCTTGATTATGGTTGATGCACTAAAACGTGCAAGTGCAGAAACAATCAGTGTTGTTATGCCTTATTATGGTTATGCACGTCAAGACCGTAAGGCACGTTCACGTGAACCAATCACATCTAAGTTGGTTGCTAATATGCTTGAGGTTGCAGGTGTTGATCGACTTTTGACAGTTGACCTCCATGCTTCTCAAATTCAAGGATTCTTTGATATTCCTGTAGACCATTTGATGGGTGCACCACTTATTGCAGATTACTTTGATCGTGCTGGTCTTACTGGAGATGATGTTGTTGTTGTTTCTCCAGACCATGGTGGTGTGACTCGTGCACGAAAACTTGCTCAATGTTTGAAAACACCAATTGCAATCATTGATAAGCGTCGTAGTGTTGATAAAATGAACACTTCTGAGGTTATGAATATTATTGGTAACGTTGAAGGTAAAACATGTATCTTGATTGATGATATGATTGATACTGCGGGTACAATCTGTCATGCGGCGGATGCGCTTGCTGAAGCTGGTGCAACTCATGTTTATGCCTCATGTACTCACCCTGTATTGTCAGGTCCAGCACTTGATAATATTCAAAAATCTGCTATTGAGAAGCTTGTCGTATTGGACACGATTTATCTTCCAGAAGAACGTTTGATTGATAAAATTGAACAAATTTCAATTGCTGATTTGATTTCAGAGGCAATTATTCGTATTCATGAAAAACGTCCATTGTCACCTTTGTTTGAAATGGGCCATAAATAGACTAAAGCTAGCCTAGGCTAGCTTTTTTGGTGTTTAAATGCGTTTGAGTTTTTGATATAATGTAAGGCATAATTGCAAAGAGGTGACCGTGATGGATTTAACACAACGTTTTAATAAAAATTTAGATAAGATTGAAGTTTCAATGATTCGTCAGTTTGACCAATCAATTTCAGATGTACCAGGAATCAAAAAGTTGACACTTGGTGAACCTGATTTTACAACTCCAGATCATGTAAAAGAGGCTGCTAAAGCTGCTATTGATGCTAACCAGTCGCACTATACAGGTATGGCAGGGCTTCCTGCCTTACGTCAGGCAGCTGCGGAGTTTGTTAAGGAAAAATACAATCTTACTTATAACCCAGAAAATGAAATATTGGTGACTATTGGAGCTACAGAAGCCCTTTCTGCAACTTTGACAGCGATTTTGGAGCCAGGTGATACGATTCTTTTACCTGCACCAGCCTATCCAGGATATGAGCCGATTGCTAATCTAGTTGGTGCTGAAATTGTCGAAATTGATACAACAGCTAATGATTTTGTTTTGACTCCGGAGATGTTAGAAAAGGCAATTTTGGAGCAGGGAGATAAGCTTAAAGCCGTTTTGCTTAACTACCCAACCAACCCAACCGGTGTGACCTACTCACGTCAACAGATTAAAGATCTGGCTGAAGTTCTGAAAAAATACGATATTTTTGTTGTTAGTGATGAAGTTTACTCTGAACTAACTTATGTGGATCACCATGTATCTATTGCTGAGTATTTGCCGGAACAAACGATTTTGATTAATGGTTTGTCTAAATCTCATGCGATGACAGGGTGGCGTATTGGTTTGATTTTCGCACCTGCAATCTTGACGGCTCAGTTGATTAAGAGTCACCAATATTTGGTAACAGCTGCAGCAACAATGGCGCAATTTGCAGCTATTGAAGCCTTATCTGCTGGTAAGGATGATGCCCAACCAATGAAAGTTGAGTACTTGAAGCGTCGTGATTATATTCTTGAAAAAATGACTGAGCTTGGTTTCAGAATTATTAAACCTGATGGTGCTTTCTACATCTTTGCTAAGATTCCAGAAGGGTATACTCAAGACTCCTTTAAGTTCTGCCAAGACTTTGCTCGTGAAAAAGCTATTGCGATTATCCCAGGGGTCGCTTTTGGGAAGTATGGCGAAGGCTTTGTTCGCCTGTCGTATGCGGCTAGCATGGATACTATTGAAACAGCTATGACTCGTTTGAAAGAGTTTATGGAAGAACATGCAGAAGCTTGAGAGTAGAGGCCTTGTCCTCTTCAATCGTAATTATCGTGAGAATGATAAACTAGTTAAAATTTTTACCGAGCAAGCTGGTAAACGGATGTTTTTTGTTAGAGGTGGTGGGGCAGGTAAATTAAGTGCTGTCATTCAACCCTTGACCATCGCTGAATTCATGATGACTGTAAATGATGAAGGTCTATCTTTCATAGAAGATTATAGCCAGGCACAATCCTTCAAGGAAATTACAAGCGATATTTTCAAGCTGTCTTATGCGACATATTTGGCTGCATTGACAGATGCTACTATTGCTGATGGTGTGACAGATGCGCAATTATTTGTATTCTTGGAGAAGACGCTTGAATTAATGGAAGAAGGCTTGGATTATGAAATCTTGACTAATATCTTTGAGATTCAGGTTTTAGACCGTTTCGGCGTACGCTTGAATTTTCACGAGTGTGTCTTTTGTCATCGTGTAGGCCTTCCTTTTGATTTCTCGTTTAAGTTTTCGGGGCTACTTTGTCCAAATCACTATGCAGAGGATGAAAGGCGTAGTCACTTGGACCCTAATGTGCCTTATCTTTTAGATCGTTTTCAGGGGCTTTCCTTTGAAAAATTGAGAAGCATATCTGTTAAGGATGACATGAAACGAAAGCTACGATATTTTATCGATGACCTCTATGATAATTATGTTGGAATACATCTTAAAAGTAAGAAGTTTATTGATAATCTAAATTCTTGGGGCCATATTATGAATAAAGAAGATAGTGCTGACTAGACATTATCTTCTTTTTGTTTCACGTGAAACAGGAAAGTAATGGTTTTCAGTCTCAGGGGTTAAAATGCAGGTCAGTTCGTGCTATAATAAGAAGATAATAAGCTGAAAGACTCTGCTAGAAACAGTGAACTAGTCTATTTTAGTTACCTAATGTTTTATTGAAAGAAATCTGAGTTTGTTTTTTATGGCAGAGGACGAGAGGGAGAATGCTATGCATGTAATTGCAGTAGATGCTATGGGTGGCGATAATGCGCCACAAGCAATTGTAGAGGGAGTCAATCAGGCTATAGCAGATTTCAAAGATATTGAAATCCAGCTTTATGGTGATGAAGCTAAAATCAAGACTTATTTGACAGCGAATGAACGTGTGAGCATTGTGCATACTGATGAAAAGATAAATTCGGATGATGAGCCAGCTAAAGCTATTCGCAAGAAGAAAAAAGCTTCAATGGTCTTAGGTGCACAAGCTGTTAAGGAGAAAAAAGCAGGTGCCGTGATTTCTGCGGGAAATACAGGTGCCCTTCTTGCCGCAGGTCTCTTCGTGGTCGGACGTATTAAGGGAGTTGAGCGTCCAGGTCTTATGTCAACAATGCCAAGTTTTACTGGTCAACCCTTTGATATGCTTGATTTAGGTGCAAATGCGGAAAATACAGCTAGTCATTTGCATCAATATGCTATTTTAGGCTCTTTCTATGCTAAAAATGTGCGTGGCATTGCCAATCCTCGTGTAGGTCTCCTTAATAATGGGACTGAGGAAACAAAGGGGGATAGTCTTCGTAAGGAGGCTTTTGAACTCCTATCTAAGGAGCCAAGTATTAACTTTGTTGGTAATGTTGAGGCACGTGAAATTATGTCAGGAGCTGCTGATGTAGTAGTCGCTGATGGTTTCACAGGAAATGCAGTTCTTAAGGCAATTGAAGGAACGGGACTTGGTGCCATGAAGACTCTTAAGTCAACTATCATGAATGGTGGTCTTAAAGCTAAGTTAGGTGCCTTCCTATTGAAGGACAGTCTAAAAGGTATGAAAGAGACTATGGATTACTCTAGCGCCGGAGGTGCGGTTCTCTTTGGTCTTAAAGCTCCCGTAGTAAAATGTCATGGATCTAGTGATGCTAAGGCAGTTTACTACACCATTAAGCAGGTTCGTACGATGCTTGATACTAAGGTTGTTGAGCAGCTAGTTGAAGCCTTTAGTCCGAAAGAGGAGGCTAACTGATGAGTAGAGTAGAAATTCTTCAGAAAATGCAGTTCGTGATTCAAGAGCAGATGGGTAAAGAGGACATTGTTTTAACCGAAGACACCAAATTAGATGACTTGGGTGTAGATTCAATAGAGCTTATGGAATTCATTATTAATTTGGAGGATGAGTTTGCTCTTGAGATTTCCGATGATACTATTGACCATATGGTTAAGGTAGCTGATTTGTTGGACTATTTGTCTGAGGAATTGAATAAAGAATAAGAAAGCTAGAGATAGATAAGAGTATAATAGTTGTGTATTATATGATTGTTATTTTGTGGGAGTGAGGCAAGAAACTAAATGTTATATGGATTTAGTTCTGTCACACTCCTTTTTTCTATACATTTTTTATTAGGAAACTCTAAAAAACAATCAAAAGACGAACGTTGTTTTTTTACTAAAGTAATAAAGTTTGTTATATGTTGGTTTTTGGTTTTTTGTATGGTATAATGAAGAAGAAAAAACTTGAAAGGCGAACAATACCATGTCAAACCAACTAATTTATACTGGTAAAGCTAAAGATATTTATAGTACAGAAGACGAAAATGTGATTAAGTCGGTCTATAAGGACCAAGCAACTATGCTTAATGGTGCTCGTAAGGAGACTATTAAGGGAAAGGGTGTGCTAAATAATCAGATTTCGTCTCTTATTTTTGAAAAATTGAATGCTGCGGGTGTAGCTACTCACTTTATCGAACGTATTTCTGACACAGAACAACTCAACAAGAAAGTGAAAATTATTCCTTTGGAGGTTGTTCTTCGTAACGTGACTGCGGGTTCTTTTTCTAAACGTTTTGGCGTGGAAGAAGGTTTGGACTTAAAAACTCCTATCGTTGAATTTTACTATAAGAACGATGATTTGGATGATCCATTCATCAATGATGAGCATGTGAAGTTCTTGGATATTGCCAATGATGAACAAATTGCTTATATCAAGGAAGAAACGCGTCGTATCAATGAATTGCTGAAAGATTGGTTTGCACAAATTGGTCTTCGTTTGATTGACTTCAAATTGGAATTCGGTTTTGATAAGGATGGCAAAATTATCTTGGCAGATGAATTTTCACCAGATAACTGCCGCCTTTGGGATGCTGAGGGGCACCATATGGACAAGGATGTCTTCCGTCGTGATCTTGGTAGCTTGACAGATGTTTATGAAGTTGTATTGGAAAAATTGCAAGGATTGAAGTAGCCTTTTACAAATAGAATACTTGGTCTTCACTACAATCTTTAAGTAGAAATAGATAAAGGAAATAAAATGGATAAACGTATTTTCGTTGAGAAAAAAGCTGATTTTCGTGTGAAATCTCACTCTTTAGTAAAAGAATTAAAGCATAATCTTCAGTTGAAAACTTTGAATGATCTTCGTATTGTTCAAGTTTACGATGTCTTTAATTTGGCAGAGGACTTGTTTGCGCGTGCGGAAAAACACATCTTCTCTGAGCAAGTGACCGATACTGTTTTGGATGAAGCTGCGGTTAAGGCTGATTTTGAGAAGTATGCTTTCTTTGCTATCGAAAGTTTGCCTGGTCAATTTGATCAACGTGCGGCATCTTCACAGGAAGCTTTGCTTTTGCTTGGTAGTTCAAATGATGTAACGGTGAACACAGCGCAACTTTACTTGGTTAACAAGGATATTGATGCGAATGAGTTGGAAGCTGTCAAAAACTACCTCTTGAACCCAGTGGATTCTCGCTTCAAAGACATCACTGTTGGCATTGCTAAACAGGATTTCTCTGAGTCTGACAAGACCATTCCAAGTTTGGATTTCTTTGAAACTTATACGGCAGAAGATTTTGCTAAGTATAAGGCAGAGCAAGGATTGGCAATGGAAGTGGATGACCTTCTATTCATTCAAGATTACTTCAAGTCTATTGGTCGTGTGCCAACTGAGACTGAGCTTAAGGTGTTGGATACTTACTGGTCTGACCACTGTCGTCATACAACTTTCGAGACTGAGTTGAAAAACATCGACTTCTCAGCTTCTAAATTTGAAAAACAATTGCAAGCGACTTATGACAAGTATATTGCCATGCGTGATGAGTTGGGACGTACCGAAAAACCCCAAACCTTGATGGATATGGCGACTATTTTTGGTCGTTACGAGCGTGCCAATGGTCGTTTGGATGACATGGAAGTGTCTGATGAAATCAATGCCTGTTCTGTTGCAATTGAAGTGGATGTCAATGGTGTGAAAGAGCCATGGCTTCTCATGTTCAAGAACGAAACCCACAACCACCCAACGGAGATCGAACCATTTGGTGGGGCTGCTACTTGTATCGGTGGGGCCATTCGTGACCCATTGTCAGGGCGTTCATACGTTTACCAAGCCATGCGTATCTCAGGTGCTGGTGATATTACAACACCAATTGCTGAAACTCGTGCTGGTAAATTACCACAACAAGTGATTTCTAAAACAGCAGCTCACGGTTATTCTTCATACGGTAACCAAATTGGTCTTGCAACAACCTATGTTCGTGAATACTTCCACCCAGGTTTCGTTGCTAAGCGTATGGAGCTAGGTGCTGTGGTCGGTGCGGCTCCTAAGGAAAATGTTGTTCGTGAAAAACCTGAAGCTGGTGATGTAATTATCTTGCTCGGTGGTAAGACTGGACGTGACGGTGTCGGTGGTGCGACAGGTTCTTCTAAAGTTCAAACGGTTGAATCAGTTGAAACAGCTGGTGCTGAGGTTCAAAAAGGGAATGCCATCGAAGAACGTAAGATTCAACGTCTTTTCCGTAATGGGGAAGTGACACGTCTTATCAAGAAATCAAATGACTTTGGTGCTGGTGGTGTCTGTGTGGCTATCGGTGAATTGGCAGATGGTCTTGAAATTGATCTAGACAAAGTGCCATTGAAATACCAAGGTTTGAACGGTACAGAAATTGCCATTTCTGAGTCTCAAGAACGTATGGCTGTAGTGGTTCGTCCAGAAGATGTAGACGCCTTCGTTGCTGAATGTAATAAAGAAAATATTGATGCTGTTGTCGTTGCGACAGTGACTGAAAAACCAAATCTTGTTATGCACTGGAATGGCGAAACCATCGTTGATTTGGAACGTCGTTTCCTTGATACAAACGGTGTACGTGTAGTTGTGGATGCTAAGGTAGTTGACAAGGATGTCAAGCTTCCAGAAGAACGCCAAACATCTGCTGAAACCCTTGAAGCTGATACACTTGAAGTTTTGGCTGACCTTAACCATGCCAGTCAAAAGGGATTACAAACTATCTTTGATAGCTCGGTTGGTCGTTCAACAGTCAATCACCCACTTGGTGGTCGCTACCAAATCACACCAACTGAAGCTTCTGTACAGAAATTGCCAGTCCAACATGGCGTGACAACAACTGCTTCTGTTATGGCGCAAGGGTTCAACCCTTATGTAGCAGAATGGTCTCCATATCATGGTGCGGCTTATGCGGTCATCGAAGCAACCGCTCGTTTGGTTGCTGCTGGTGCAAACTGGTCTAAGGCTCGTTTCTCTTATCAAGAATACTTCGAGCGTATGGATAAACAAGCAGAGCGTTTTGGTCAACCAGTATCAGCTCTTCTTGGATCCATTGAAGCTCAGATTCAACTTGGTTTGCCATCTATCGGTGGTAAAGACTCTATGTCTGGTACCTTTGAAGAGTTGACAGTACCACCAACCTTGGTTGCTTTTGGGGTGACAACAGCAGATAGCCGTAAGGTCCTTTCTCCAGAATTTAAAGCTGCTGGTGAAAATATTTACTATATTCCAGGTCAAGCTTTGGCACAAGAAATTGACTTCGATCTTATCAAGTCTAACTTTGCTAAGTTTGAAGCCATCCAAGCTGATTATAAAATCACATCTGCATCAGCTGTCAAATATGGTGGTGTCCTTGAAGCTCTTGCCCTTGCAACATTTGGTAACCATATTGGTGCTAACGTCGAATTAGCTGACCTTGACACCAGCTTGACAGCCCAATTGGGCGGATTCATCTTCACATCGCCTGAAGAAATTGCAGGCGTTGCCAAGATTGGACAAACAGCAGCTGACTTTACACTTACTGTCAATGGTGTAACGCTTGATGGACACAAACTTGACAGTGCCTTCCAAGGTAAATTGGAAGAAGTTTACCCAACGGAATTTGCACAAGCAACTGAGTTGGAAGAAGTACCTGCTGTGGCATCAGATGCTGTTATCAAAGCTAAAGAAACAGTTGAGACACCAGTGGTTTACATCCCAGTATTCCCAGGTACTAACTCTGAGTACGATTCAGCTAAGGCCTTTGAAAAAGAAGGTGCAAAAGTCAACTTGGTACCATTTGTAACACTTAATGAAGAGGCTATTGTCAAGTCTGTTGACACCATGGTTGACAATATCGAAAAAGCTAACATTATCTTCTTTGCAGGTGGCTTCTCAGCAGCCGATGAACCAGATGGATCAGCTAAATTTATCGTTAACATCTTGCTCAATGAAAAAGTACGTGCAGCCATCGATAGCTTCATCGAACGTGGTGGTTTAATCATCGGTATCTGTAATGGATTCCAAGCTCTTGTCAAATCAGGTCTCCTTCCATACGGTAACTTTGAAGATGCAAGCAGTACTAGTCCAACCCTCTTCTACAATGATGCCAATCAACACGTGGCTAAGATGGTAGAAACACGTATTGCCAACACGAACTCACCATGGCTTGCCGGAGTAGAAGTTGGTGACATCCATGCCATCCCAGTATCACATGGTGAAGGTAAATTTGTCGTGACAGCTGAGGAATTTGCAGAGCTTCGTGACAATGGTCAAATCTTTACCCAATATGTTGACTTCGAAGGTAAACCAAGCGTGGATTCAAAATACAATCCTAACGGATCTGTGAATGCTATCGAAGGTATCACAAGCAAGAATGGTCAAATTATTGGGAAGATGGGTCACTCAGAACGTTTCGAAGACGGTCTCTTCCAAAATATTCCAGGAAATAAAGACCAACACCTCTTTGCGTCAGCGGTTAAATACTTTACTGGAAAATAATAGAGTGCCAAGTGCACTCAGCAATGATATTTTTCGATATGCAGTGGTTATAAAGAGCTTGAAAACTTGAGTTCACATTAGTGGAATGAGAGGCTAGAAACAGTTTTTCGTTCGCCTTGCATAAGGAAAATATCAAAAATAAAAGGTATAAAAAATGACATACGAAGTTAAATCTCTTAATGAAGAATGTGGTGTTTTTGGTATCTGGGGTCACCCAGATGCTGCCAAATTAACTTATTTCGGACTTCACAGTCTCCAACACCGTGGTCAAGAGGGAGCGGGAATTCTCTCAAATGATGCGGGTCAATTGAAGCGTCATCGTGATATGGGGCTTCTCTCAGAAGTTTTTCGTGATCCAGCCAACTTGGACAAGCTAACTGGAACGGCTGCTATCGGTCATGTTCGTTATGCGACTGCTGGTGAAGCTTCGGTGGATAACATCCAGCCCTTCCTCTTTCGCTTTCATGATAATCAGTTTGGACTTGCCCACAACGGGAACTTGACTAATGCAGAGTCACTTAGACGTGAGTTGGAAAAAAATGGTGCAATCTTTAACTCGACTTCTGACTCAGAAATTTTGGCCCACTTGATTCGTCGTAGCCACAACCCATCCTTCATGGGTAAGGTGAAAGAAGCCTTGAACACTGTTAAAGGTGGATTTGCTTACCTCCTCATGCTTGAGGACAAGCTCATTGCAGCCTTGGATCCAAATGGTTTCCGTCCCCTTTCTATTGGTAAGATGGGCAATGGAGCTATTGTGGTTTCATCTGAAACCTGTGCCTTTGAAGTGGTTGGAGCAGAGTGGATTCGCGATGTGAATCCAGGTGAGGTTGTTATCATCGATGATAATGGCATTACTTACGATAACTATACAACGGACACCCAATTGGCTGTTTGCTCAATGGAGTATATTTACTTTGCCCGTCCTGATTCAAATATCCAAGGGGTCAATGTCCATACAGCTCGTAAACGTATGGGTGCTCAATTGGCACGTGAATTCAAACATGAAGCAGATATTGTAGTTGGTGTGCCTAATTCATCACTTAGCGCAGCCATGGGATTTGCAGAAGAATCAGGCTTGCCAAATGAAATGGGCTTGATTAAAAACCAATACACTCAACGTACCTTTATCCAACCAACACAAGAGTTACGTGAGCAAGGGGTTCGTATGAAGCTCTCTGCCGTATCAGGTGTTGTTAAAGGCAAACGTGTGGTTATGATTGACGACTCTATTGTACGTGGGACAACATCACGCCGTATCGTTAATTTGCTAAAAGAAGCGGGAGCAACAGAGGTTCACGTGGCAATCGGTAGTCCAGCCCTTGCCTACCCATGTTTCTACGGTATTGATATTCAAACACGTAAGGAATTGATTGCGGCCAATCATACAGTTGAGGAAACACGGGAAATCATTGGTGCGGATAGCTTGACTTACTTATCAATTGATGGCTTGATTGATTCTATTGGAATTGACACAGATGCACCAAACGGTGGCCTTTGTGTGGCTTACTTCGATGGTAAATATCCAACACCATTGTACGATTACGAAGAACGCTATTTGGAAAGTTTGAAAGAACACACTTCTTTCTATTAAGAGTAGTCTAGAAGGAAAAAAGAGTAAAAAATTATGTCTAAAAATGCTTACGCTCCACGTCTAACTACTGACTAAAAGCTAAAGCATTTGTCAGTAGACGCTTTGCCCTATGGGGCCAAGGCTAGAGACCTGACTAGTATTTTTCTCGAAAAAAGAAAAGGAATAAACAAATGACAAATAAAAATGCGTATGCCCAATCGGGTGTGGATGTTGAAGCAGGTTATGAAGTTGTTGAACGTATCAAAAAACATGTTGCCCGTACAGAGCGTGCAGGTGTCATGGGAGCTCTCGGTGGCTTCGGTGGTATGTTTGACCTTTCAAAAACAGGTGTCAAAGAGCCCGTTTTGATTTCAGGTACAGATGGTGTCGGTACTAAACTCATGCTTGCTATCAAGTACGACAAACACGATACTATCGGTCAAGACTGTGTAGCTATGTGTGTTAACGATATCATCGCTGCAGGAGCTGAGCCCCTTTACTTCCTTGACTACGTAGCAACTGGTAAAAATGAACCAGCTAAATTGGAACAGGTCGTTGCTGGTGTGGCTGAAGGTTGTGTGCAAGCTGGTGCCGCCCTCATTGGTGGTGAAACTGCTGAAATGCCTGGTATGTATGGAGAAGACGACTATGATTTGGCAGGTTTCGCGGTAGGAATCGCAGAAAAATCTCAAATCATTGACGGTTCAAAAGTGGCTGAAGGTGATGTGCTTCTTGGACTTGCCTCAAGCGGTATCCACTCAAATGGTTACTCACTCGTGCGTCGTGTTTTTGCTGATTACACAGGTGAAGAAGTTCTCCCAGAACTTGAAGGCAAAAAACTTAAAGACGTTCTTCTTGAACCAACTCGTATCTACGTTAAAGCAGCTTTGCCACTCATCAAAGAAGAATTGGTTAACGGTATTGCCCACATCACAGGTGGTGGTTTCATTGAAAATGTACCACGTATGTTCTCAGATGACTTGGCTGCTGAAATTGACGAAAGCAAAGTGCCAGTCCTTCCAATTTTCAAAGCTCTTGAAAAATATGGTGAAATCAAACACGAAGAAATGTTTGAAATCTTCAACATGGGTATTGGTCTCATGCTTGCGGTTAAACCAGAAAATGTGGAACGTGTCAAAGAACTTCTTGACGAACCTGTTTATGAAATCGGTCGTATTGTGAAGAAAGATGGCGCAAGTGTGGTGATTAAATAATGGCTAAAAGGATTGCTGTTTTTGCCTCTGGCAACGGCTCAAACTTCCAGGTGATTGCAGAACAATTTCCAGTAGAATTTGTCTTTTCAGATCACCGCGATGCCTATGTCTTAGAACGTGCCAAAAACCTTGGTGTGGCTAGCCATGCCTTTGAACTCAAGGAATTTGACAATAAAGCGGCTTATGAAGAAGCTATCGTCAAACTCTTGGATGATCACCAGATTGATTTGGTTTGTTTGGCGGGTTATATGAAAATCGTCGGCCCAACCTTGCTAGCAGCTTATGAAGGCCGTATTATCAATATTCACCCGGCTTATCTCCCTGAATTTCCAGGTGCTCATGGTATTGAGGATGCTTGGAATGCAGGTGTTGACCAGTCTGGCGTGACTATTCACTGGGTGGATTCTGGCGTTGATACCGGTAAGGTCATCAAACAAGTCCGTGTCCCACGCCTTGAAGGTGATACCCTTGATACTTTCGAAACTCGCATCCACGAAACAGAGTACAAGCTCTATCCAGAAGTCTTGGATAGTTTGGGTGTTGCACGAAAATAAGGAAGTGCTAGAGCTGAAAGAAAATTTTTGACTGTAGCAGATAAAGAACTTTTTTAAAAAAGGAAAAGAAAGAAAATGACTAAACGAGCACTTATTTCAGTCTCAGACAAAGCGGGCATTGTTGAATTTGCCCAAGAACTCAAAAAATTAGGTTGGGACATCATCTCAACAGGTGGTACCAAAGTTGCCCTTGACAATGCTGGGGTAGACACTATCGCCATTGATGATGTGACTGGTTTTCCAGAAATGATGGACGGTCGTGTGAAGACCCTCCACCCAAATATCCACGGGGGTCTCCTCGCTCGTCGTGACCTCGATAGCCACCTTCAAGCTGCTAAGGATAATCAGATCGAACTGATCGACCTTGTTGTGGTCAATCTTTACCCATTCAAGGAAACCATCCTCAAACCAGACGTGACTTACGCTGACGCGGTGGAAAACATCGATATCGGTGGGCCATCTATGCTTCGTTCAGCAGCTAAAAACCACGCTAGCGTAACAGTTGTGGTAGACCCTGCTGACTATGCGGTTGTTCTTGATGAATTGTCAGCGAACGGCGAAACAAGCTACGAAACTCGCCAACGTTTGGCAGCTAAAGTATACCGTCACACAGCTTCATACGATGCTTTGATTGCGGAATACTTCACAGCTCAAGTGGGTGAAACAAAACCTGAAAAACTCACTTTGACTTATGACCTTAAACAACCAATGCGTTATGGGGAAAATCCTCAACAAGACGCAGACTTCTACCAAAAAGGTTTGCCAACGGATTACTCAATTGCTTCAGCTAAACAGCTTAACGGTAAAGAATTGTCATTCAACAATATCCGTGACGCTGATGCTGCTATCCGTATCATCCGTGATTTCAAAGACCGCCCAACAGTTGTGGCTCTCAAACACATGAACCCATGTGGTATCGGTCAAGCTGATGACATCGAAACAGCTTGGGACTACGCTTATGAAGCTGACCCAGTGTCAATCTTCGGTGGAATCGTAGTCCTCAACCGTGAAGTTGACGCTGCGACAGCTAAGAAAATGCATGGTGTCTTCCTTGAAATCATCATTGCACCAAGCTACACAGACGAAGCGCTTGAAATCTTGACAACCAAGAAGAAAAACTTGCGTATCCTTGAGTTGCCATTTGACGCTCAAGATGCTAGCGAAGTGGAAGCAGAATACACTGGTGTTGTCGGTGGACTTCTCGTTCAAAACCAAGATGTTGTTAAAGAAAGTCCAGCTGACTGGCAAGTGGTTACGAAACGCCAACCAACTGAGACAGAAGCGACAGCTCTTGAGTTTGCTTGGAAAGCCATCAAGTACGTCAAATCAAACGGTATTATCGTGACTAATGACCACATGACACTTGGTGTTGGCCCTGGTCAAACTAACCGTGTGGCTTCTGTCCGTATCGCCATTGACCAAGCTAAAGACCGTCTTGACGGAGCTGTTCTTGCTTCAGATGCCTTCTTCCCATTTGCAGATAACGTGGAAGAAATCGCCAAAGCAGGTATTAAAGCAATCATCCAACCAGGTGGCTCAGTACGTGACCAAGAGTCTATCGAAGCGGCTGATAAACATGGTTTGACAATGATCTTTACAGGCGTTCGTCACTTCCGTCATTAAGAACTTACAAAGCATCCAAGAAATTGGATGTTTTTTAGATGCCTTAAGTTTCCTTTAAGCTCTCCAAGTTATACTAATACCATCCTAAAAAACTTTTCTTTTTCATAAATCTCCTAAGAGCTCAGCATCTGCTGGGCTTTTTTGTTTCATACCATCAAAAAAACAACCGTTCTCACGATTGTTCAATAGATTTAAACCTTTTCAAGGACAGACTGAGTTACCCAAGTCTTGCGATTGCCGATTTGGACGAGAATACCATCGCTTGGTGGGTCAATGGCAAGCACTTTGAAGTTACCTGGAATGGTAAAAGTTTCACCAGGATTGAGGTACTGGTCTGAAGTTGGATTGCCTTGTCTATCAACTTCAAGAACGGGTCCAGGGTCAACGATATTGTGTTTGGTTGGTGTGCCTCCAGCTAAATCTTGGCTGGTGATGGTATTTCCTGATACAGATGTGACACGGAAGGTACCTGTGAAGCGGACCGTATTGCCAACTTTGATAGAAGAGTTAGTAGTATTTCCGTTTTGAGCCCCTGGTTCAAGGTCTTTAAAATGGATATAGCCAGACACTTGACTCTTATGGAAGCTACGTTTGTGATATTTCTCAGGTCCCTGACCCGCATCGTAGTTATATTCCTCAATCGTTACCTGATCGCCATGAACTTCAGCAACCCAAGCGACATGTCCCATGTGACCAGCTCCATTGACACCGGCTGAGAACCAGGCAATGCTTCCAACGGCAGGATTCATGTCAACACGGTGACCATTGGCACGTGCGATACTGCCCCAAGTGATGGCATTCCCATAACCTACAGGTAAGGTGAAACCATTGGTATTACTGAGACGATAGGCCGCAAAAGACGTACACTGACGCCAGTACATAGTCCAAGGGTCCACGCCGAATCCCCCATATTTCCAAGAGGAAGGGTAGTCATCTCCAAGGACAGCCGCCTGAGCAGAGCTGCCACACGAAACCGATACAGTCGCTAGACAAGCTAGCGGTAAGAGACAATTTAGTAATTTTTTCTTCATTTTAACCTCCACCTACCTATTCGCAGTTTTTCAGGAAAATGAAGATATTTTTGCGTTTAAGCCTCCCTTAAGCTGCTCAGGGTATACTATCATTAATCCTAAATAACTTTTTTCGTTTTCATAATCTCCCAAGAGGTGGTCCAAGTGGCCACCTTTTTTATGTTCAAATTTGGATACACACCCATATCTCCGAACAAATATGTTATAATGGTTATGTATAATTCGTGAAAATTGCTAATTTTTCCGAATGATTGTCGTTAACGGGCATTTGCCCCTAGTCTTATTTGATATTGAGGTATCTTTCAAATGAAACTTTTGGTTGTTGGTTCTGGTGGTCGTGAACATGCGATTGCCAAGAAATTATTGGAGTCTAAAGACGTTGAGCAAGTTTTCGTAGCTCCTGGTAATGACGGGATGACATTGGACGGTCTTGATTTGATCAATATCGGAATTTCCGAACATTCTAAGCTGATTGAGTTTGCAAAAGCGAACGATATTGCTTGGACCTTTATCGGTCCAGATGATGCGCTTGCGGCTGGAATTGTGGATGATTTCAATGCAGCTGGTCTTAAGGCTTTTGGTCCGACCAAGGCTGCGGCTGAGCTGGAGTGGTCTAAGGATTTCGCTAAGGAAATCATGGTCAAATACGACGTTCCGACAGCAGCTTATGGCACCTTTTCAGATTTCGAGGAAGCCAAGGCCTACATCGAGGGGAAAGGCGCTCCAATCGTCGTCAAGGCAGACGGCTTGGCCCTTGGTAAGGGTGTCGTCGTTGCTGAGACAGTCGAGCAAGCAGTAGAAGCTGCTCACGAGATGCTTTTGGATAATAAATTCGGTGATTCAGGTGCGCGTGTGGTCATCGAGGAATTCCTTGACGGGGAAGAGTTCTCTCTCTTTGCCTTTGTTAATGGTGACAAGTTCTACATCATGCCAACGGCTCAGGACCACAAACGTGCTTATGATGGGGACAAGGGCCCTAACACTGGTGGGATGGGTGCCTATGCGCCGGTTCCTCACTTAACACAGAGCGTGGTTGACACAGCGGTTGACACTATTGTCAAGCCAGTCCTTGAAGGTATGATTAAAGAAGGTCGTCCTTACACTGGTGTCCTTTACGCTGGTCTTATCTTGACAGCTGACGGTTCTAAAGTCATCGAGTTCAACTCTCGCTTTGGCGATCCTGAAACGCAAATCATCTTGCCTCGTTTGACTTCTGATTTTGCGCAAAATATCACTGATATTTTGGATGGTAAAGAGCCAACTATCACATGGACTGACAAAGGTGTGACACTTGGTGTGGTTGTAGCATCAAACGGCTACCCACTTGCTTATGAGAAAGGTGTCAAGCTTCCTGCCAAGACAGAGGGCGACATCATCACTTACTATGCAGGTGCTAAATTCGCTGAAAATGGCCAAGACCTCCTCTCAAACGGCGGACGTGTTTACATGCTGGTCACAACAGCAGACACCGTCAAAGATGGTCAAAACATTATTTACAGCGAACTCAATAACCAAAACACAGAAGGCTTGTTCTACCGTACAGATATCGGTAGCAAAGCGATAAAAGATTAACAGATATAATATTTGTCAATGGCGAGCGAAAGCGAGCCAAACTAAGATAATGGTCGCCGTGGTAAAAAGACCAGAACAGTCTCTGTTCTGGTCGAGAGAAACTTTGAGACCCTAGGCTCAAAGTTTAGGAATGAAACCGAAGATTTGCTTCCGTCCCCACCATCTAAGACCATTATCAAAAAGGATAAAAAGGAAAAATTATGACTAAACCAGTAATTTCCATCATCATGGGCTCAAAATCCGACTGGGCAACCATGCAAAAAACCGCTGAAGTCCTCGATAACTTCGGCGTTGCTTACGAAAAGAAAGTTGTTTCCGCTCACCGTACACCAGACCTCATGTTCAAGCATGCTGAAGAAGCACGTAGCCGTGGCATCAAGGTCATCATCGCGGGTGCTGGTGGTGCAGCCCACTTGCCAGGTATGGTTGCTGCCAAAACAACTCTTCCAGTCATTGGTGTGCCAGTCAAATCACGTGCTCTTAGCGGTGTGGATTCGCTCTATTCTATCGTTCAGATGCCAGGTGGTGTACCTGTCGCAACCATGGCGATTGGTGAAGCAGGTGCGACTAACGCTGCCCTCTTTGCCCTCCGTCTCCTATCAGTAGAGGACCAGGCTATTGCGACAGCTTTGGCAGATTTTGCTGAAGAACAAGGAAAAATCGCAGAGGAGTCTACAAATGAGCTCAACTAAAACCATTGGTATCATCGGAGGTGGCCAGCTTGGTCAGATGATGGCTATCTCAGCTATCTACATGGGTCACAAGGTTATCACCCTTGATCCTGCAGCAGATTGTCCATCTTCTCGTGTGTCTGAGGTTATCGTGGCTCCTTACGATGACGTAGATGCCCTTCATCAGCTGGCGGACCGCTGTGATGTTCTTACCTATGAATTTGAAAATGTCGACGCTGACGGTCTTGACGCTGTTATTAAAGACGGTCAGCTCCCACAAGGGACAGACCTGCTTCGCATTTCACAAAACCGTATCTTTGAGAAGGACTTCCTCTCAAATAAGGCTAAAGTGACAGTTGCTCCTTACAAGGTTGTGACCTCTAGCCTTGATTTGGAAGATATTGACCTTTCTAAAAAATACGTTCTCAAGACTGCGACAGGTGGTTACGATGGCCACGGTCAAAAAGTCATCACATCAGCCGACGATTTGGAAGAGGCAAATGCCCTTGCTAACTCAGCCGAGTGTGTCTTGGAAGAGTTCGTCAACTTCGACCTTGAAATTTCGGTTATCGTGTCTGGTAACGGCAAGGACGTGACGGTTTTCCCAGTTCAGGAAAATATCCATCGCAACAACATCCTCTCTAAAACAATCGTGCCTGCTCGCATTTCTGATAGTCTAGCTGAGAAAGCTAAAGCTATGGCCGTGAAGATTGCTGAGCAACTTAACCTCTCTGGTACTCTCTGTGTAGAAATGTTTGCGACAGCTGATGACATCATTGTCAACGAAATCGCGCCACGCCCACACAATTCAGGGCACTACTCAATCGAAGCCTGCGACTTTTCACAATTTGACACGCATATCTTGGGTGTTCTCGGAGCACCACTTCCAGCAATCCACCTCCATGCACCTGCTGTCATGCTCAACGTCCTCGGCCAACACGTCGAAGCAGCTGAGCGTTATGTCACAGAAAATCCAAGCGCCCACCTTCACATGTATGGTAAACTAGAAGCGAAGCACAACCGCAAAATGGGGCATGTGACTTTGTTTAGTGATGAACCAGATAGTGTGGTTGAGTTTGGGAAAGGAATTGATTTTTAGGTGAGAATAGCAATCCTAGGACTCGGAGTTATCGGGACCACTTACGCCTACGCTTTTCAAAAAGCAGGTCATCAAGTAGAACACGTACTTAGAGACAGTAAGCGAAACAATGCTCCAAAATCCCTCTCGGTTGATTTGCTAGATGGTCGCTATCATTCCAAGGGTGAAAACAAACACGACACCTATGAAGTTCATGTGGCAGAAGCTCATTTGGAATATGATTTTATTTTTCTCAGTGTGCGTCATGGTTTTGTCAAAGAAGCCGTGGAAACCTTGCGAAAAAATAATATCAAAGGCACCCTCGTTTTCTTCTGCAATTTCTGGAATACACGAAAAGAGGTCCAAGAGTGGGCAGGAGATTACGACTATATTCTGGCTTTTCCGACAGCGGGCGGTCATATGCAGGAGGACCATTTGGATGGTGTCTTGTTCGACCATTTAATGCTAGAAGGTGAGCAAAAAGCAGATATTTCTAACTATGCTGATCTGACAGATTTATTGACTTCTGCAGATTTGAAGTGGGAAGTTCCTCATGATATGGTCGAGTGGATCTGGATTCACATGGCGATTAATGCGGGTGTTACTTCAACAGCTGCTCGTTCGGGAAAATTGGAAAACCCAGAACAGCTGGCTTTGAACTTGATGAATAGTTCTTCGGAATTATCACTCGCCATCAAGGCCATTCGAGAGGCTTTGAAAGTGGTAGAAGCGCGTGGAGTGAATTTGAAGCTTTACAAAGCCGAACTCTTACCATACAAAATTCCCGCATGGATAGCAGGCAAAGCCATGAAAATCATGTTTGCGAAAAATGAGCTGACACGAAAAATCATGACCTTACACAATGATAAACAGGATATTTTCTACTGTTGTCAAAGTGTCTATCAGACCGGTCAGGAGTTAGGTGTGGACATGCCCATTCTAGAAGCAAACATGAAGGGAATTTCGATTTAGGAGGCTTTATGATTCAACTCATCGTTAGTGCATTTGTTGAAAAAGATAAGACTGGGGCAGTCGTTGAAGTCTTGTATGCGAGTAGCAATCACGAAAAATTGAGAGCTAAGTATGAAGAGTTGGTTGCTCAATATCCTGAAAACTATTTAGCTATCTATGATTTGCCGATGGATACTGATTTGAATACACTCGATCACTATCCATCAGTGTGGATTGGGAAAGAAGAATTTGAATGAGCTAAGACTAAAATATTTGATAGATAGAAAGAGAGAGTGTGTATTCAAAAAGTAAATAGTAATGAGAGATAGAAAAAGGCTTATTATTGCAGAGATTGTCCTGAAACAAGATAGGAGAATTTTATATGACGGGTTTTTGGGAAGATTTGCGGGAAAGAATTATAGCAAATCAACAAGCTAAGCTAGATGATGCAGCATATAATGAGCGATTAGATAACATTGGAAAGGCTACAACAGCTCTTTTAGAAGCTGGAATTGACGAGGAAAGAACAAAGGCACTACTTCAAAAGCATTGGGATCTTCGTCCCAGTGAGGCCCAAGAGTTTATTGATTTTGTATATAAATATGTCCTAAAAACGAAAAAGGAAAAGTAGAATTGAGATTTCCTATGACATTATGATTAGAGACTTTATCACAGACTCAATTAGAATGTCATTATGTCATAGAAAAATTAAGTGTAAAGGAAGTGTTGATGCTAAGTTTTGTTAGGAGGTTCTTTGAAATTGAGTCAGTAAAAGAGGATGTGGTTGATTATCAAAGTAGATTCCTCAATTATAAAAATATAGTTGAGAAATCTAATACATCTGAAAGAATAGTAGTAGTTAAAAATCTCTTATCGATTATAATAGAGTATTTAAATTTTGATGAAGCTATTCAAACTATTGAAACAATTCATGATGCGCAAAATAATTCGTCAATTGAGACAATTTATAATATGCTTGCAGATAGAAATGATGTGATTACTGATGAAATAATTTGCGAAAAAATTCATCCGGATGATTTGAAGTTCTATCGTGATAAAACGATTAGAGAAGATGGCCCGATAAAAATAGCTATTAGAGAGTTTCCTATTTTATTGAATACTTGGAATTCTGATAGGATAATAAGAAATTTCAAAGACATAAATGATAATAATGTTTTTGATGGGGAACGTTACAGTAGTAATATAGAAAATCATTATATTTATCCTATGGATATTGTAGTTTGTAATGGAGCTAATCACTCACAATTTGCTGCGAGATTTCAACATGAAGGACAGACTGTTATAAAGGCTGTCTATAATTATTCAAATTTATATGAAAAGATATATTTTGATGGTTTAAATTATAGAAAGAAATTGGATGATTCAACTATTGCATTATCCTATGATAAAAAGATAATTTTCTATTCGGGAGTTATTTTTGAACTTGGAAGATATTTATTGGAAGCTGAGTACCATAGGTTTTAGAAATTTATAAGGATATTCAGCATTAGTCCCATACTCCCAATCTTTACATAGAAAAAAATAAAAAAGAAAGGAACAAGGGCACCGTATTCTTTAACTGAATACGGGCTACGGACTTCCTAATTGTAAACAAAGAAAGGAAATGGGCATCTAGTTTGCAGAACTGAACCCGGGCGGAAAGCTCGGAATTTAGATAAACCTCCTAGGACGCAAGCGTCCGTCGTTGGTTTCCTAAAATTCAGTCGCTTTCTAGTCGCCCTTGGTATCTTAAAAATGATCGAACGTTACTCTCGCCCAGAAATGGCGAACATTTGGACTGAAGAAAATAAATACCGTGCTTGGCTTGAGGTGGAAATCTTGGCTGACGAAGCATGGGCTGAGTTGGGGGAAATCCCTAAGGAAGATGTGGCTTTGATTCGTGAAAAAGCGGACTTTGACATCGACCGTATTTTGGAAATCGAGCAGCAAACTCGTCACGATGTGGTTGCCTTCACACGTGCGGTTTCTGAAACGCTTGGTGAAGAGCGTAAGTGGGTTCACTATGGTTTGACTTCTACTGACGTAGTAGATACTGCCTATGGTTACCTCTACAAACAAGCCAACGATATCATCCGCAAGGACCTTGAAAACTTCCTTAACATCATCGCTGACAAAGCGAAAGAACACAAGTTCACTATCATGATGGGTCGTACGCACGGTGTGCACGCTGAGCCTACAACTTTTGGTCTTAAATTGGCAACTTGGTACAGCGAAATGAAACGTAACATCGAGCGTTTCGAGCATGCTGCTGCTGGTGTGGAAGCTGGTAAGATTTCTGGTGCGGTTGGTAACTTTGCCAACATCCCACCATTCGTTGAAAAATACGTCTGCGACAAATTGGGTATCCGTGCTCAAGAAATCTCTACACAGGTCCTTCCTCGTGACCTTCATGCTGAGTATTTTGCAGTTCTTGCGAGCATCGCAACTTCTATTGAGCGTATGGCAACAGAGATTCGTGGTCTTCAAAAATCAGAACAACGTGAAGTGGAAGAGTTCTTTGCTAAAGGTCAAAAAGGATCTTCAGCAATGCCTCACAAACGTAACCCTATCGGTTCTGAAAACATGACAGGTCTTGCGCGTGTGATCCGTGGTCACATGGTAACAGCCTATGAAAATGTAGCCCTTTGGCACGAACGTGATATCTCACATTCATCAGCTGAGCGTATCATCGCACCAGACACAACAATCTTGATTGACTACATGCTCAATCGTTTCGGAAACATCGTTAAGAACTTGACAGTCTTCCCAGAAAACATGATTCGCAACATGAACTCTACATTTGGTCTTATCTTCAGCCAACGTGCTATGCTTACTTTGATTGAAAAAGGCATGACACGTGAGCAAGCTTACGATCTTGTTCAACCAAAGACTGCCCAATCATGGGATAACCAAGTAGACTTCAAGCCACTTCTTGAAGCAGATCCAGAAGTAACATCACGCCTCACTCAAGAAGAAATCGACGAAATCTTCAACCCAGTTTACTACACTAAACGTGTTGATGAAATCTTCGAACGCATCGGTTTGGGTGAGTAAAAATAATGAATGTAGATACTGTACTAGCTTGGTTGAATAATGTAATAAAAACCACACCGGATGGTATAATTCAATCATTAATTGTAGGTATTGTTATACTAGTTCTTAGGAAAACATTAATTAAACTACCACGGATAGGGCCAAGATTTTCTGAATGGATTAATAAATTATCACACTTTTTCAATAACAATTCATTAGAAATTTCTGAGGATACAAAAATAATTCCAACTCCTACATATATTCCGGGAGAGGACTTTCAACTTAAAAGAAAGAAAACTAAGCCTACTCAATATAACAAAAATATGAGCGATTCTGATTTTTGGGGGATGATTATCTTATCTCTAGTGCTTATTAGTGGTGCTGTTTATATGTTTATGAAGTATATAAATGAAATTTCGCTTGTTTTAAAATGGTATGGTTTAATTCCTCTGTTGTCTTCAATTATAATTTTGTTTTTTATTGCAATTAGTGGGCGTATTCAAAAATCTACATTAATTTATCTTTTTTATTCAATCCCTATATCTATACTTACGATTTATTATGGATTTAATTTATCAAAAATTTCTGAAGGAATGTCAGCTACTCTGATAAATAGCGAGTTTATTAGAAGTACGTATATAATATTGGGTCTATTAATTGCGGTAGCACAACAACTTTTAGTATATTTTATGATGTTAAGAAATTTGTTGATTTATTTTGCAAGAAAAATAAATGTCCCTAAATTTATAAAAAGGACTATATATAATACATCCTTTTTAGAGTCGCAAATTTTTTTAATTATAATGATTATTGTTTTTTCAGTACTATCTTACCTGATGACTTCGGGTATGTTGATTTTGTGGATTCAAAATTAGTCAAAATAAGATAATAGTAATTTAATAATCTAAAAAGGCATCTTCAGCCAACGTGCGATGCTTACTTTGATTGAAAAAGGCATGACTCGTGAGCAAGCTTATGACCTTGTACAACCAAAGACAGCCCAATCTTGGGATAACCAAGTAGACTTCAAACCACTTCTTGAAGCAGATCCAGAGGTAACTTCTCGCCTCACCCAAGAAGAAATCGACGAGATCTTCAACCCAGTTTACTACACTAAACGTGTTGATGAAATCTTCGAACGCATCGGTTTGGGTGACTAATTGAAGCAATACAGTAAAAAAGCAGGGCAGACCTGCTTTTTTTGATGGTGACATTTATGTCACTATTTTTGTTCTCTTTTCAGCCGTATAATAGAGTCATCGCTAGAAAACTGTCAGGAAGGAGAAGTTAGCCATCTTAAAAGGACGATTTAACTGTTTACCGGAACTTAGCCTCGTAATAGTAAGCATTGCTTATAATATCATCCGCATCATGAATGATCTTGGAAGTATCAAAGTCCCCTCTTGGTTTTTAGATATGGATATTCCTAGTGGATCCTTACTATTACTTATTTTGCTTATTATTTTAAAAAGTGACAAAAGATAATAATATCTTAAGCTACTTTTAAGTTTATTAAGATATATTATAACCATCCTAGTAAAGCAGCTAGCTTTTGTGAGCTAGAGGTAAACATAATTTTTTCATAACAAATCTCCCCGAAGAAAGTCTAGAAATCTAGGCTTTTTTCTTCTTTTTTGAGGTTTTATTAGGATATTTTAAGAAAACACTTGAAAACCCTTCCAAAACAAGGTAATATAGTTATATAAAGATTCTATTGGACAAGCGGTCACCTTGGAGGATTAGGAAGAAGAGGTTGGGAAGCCTGTACAATCGTATCTTTTCAGCGGTCTCTGGACTGTTGTGAAAATCCCTTTGGGGATTTTTTTCTGCGATTTAAGGTTTCTTTAAGGTAGGGAGGTTATACTTTAAGTCTCCTAAATAACTTTTACTGAACCTTGTTCAGTAAGTCTCGTTGGCTTACACTTTTTGTAGAACAACGAACTTTTCTTTTTCATAATCTCCAAAAGAGCTCAACACCATGTGTTGGGTTCTTTTTTTGGTCACTAAAAAACGCCCTTAGGCGTTTTAAATATGGCTTACATCTCGTCTGGAGCTTCAACACCGAGAAGGCGAAGGGCTTCTTTGAGGACTGTTGCTGTTGCGTAGCAAAGAGCCAAACGGCTGTCACGTTCTGGGCTTTCGTCCAAGATACGTGTATGGGCATAGTATTTGTTAAAGGCTTGAGCCAAGCTGATAGCAAATTTAGCAACGATAGATGGTTCAAAGTTATCTGATGCACGGTTGATGATACGTGGGAAGTCTTGGATGAGTTTGATGATTTCCCAGCTTTCAACGTCGTTTAGGCTGTATGTGGCATCTGCAGATGGTGTGAAGTCAGCCTTGCGCAAGATAGATTGGATACGAGCGTGTGCATACTGTACGTAAGGTCCAGTTTCCCCCTCGAAGGATACCATGGCATCAAGGTCGAAGTCATAACCATTCATGCGGTCTGTTTTAAGGTCGTAGAACTTGATAGCTCCGACACCAACAGCGTGGGCAACAGCTTCCTTGTTAGGCAAGTTTGGATTCTTAGCTTCGATTTGAGCTTGAGCACGGTTAACAGCTTCAGCGATAGTTGGCTCAAGTAAGATAACGTTACCCTTACGAGTTGACAATTTCTTACCGTTCTTAGTTACAAGACCAAAGGCAACGTGAGTCATATCGTCAGACCAGTCGTAGCCCATTTCTTTAAGAACAGCTTTCAACTGTTTGAAGTGAGCAGATTGTTCATTACCAACCACATAGATGGCTTTGGCAAAGTCGTAAGTACGTTTACGGTAGAGGGCAGCAGCCAAGTCACGTGTGATGTAGAGTGTTGCACCATCTGATTTTTTGATGAGGGCTGGGTGTTCGATACCGTATTTTTCAAGGTTAACCACTTGGGCACCTTGAGATTCTTGGAGAAGTCCTTTTTCTGTCAAGATGTCAACGACTTCGTCCATCTTATCATTGTAGAAGGCTTCACCGTTGTAGCTATCAAATGAAACACCAAGTTCATCATAGAGACGGTTGAATTCTACTAAGCTTTCGTCACGGAACCATTGCCAGAGGGCAGTTGCTTCCTCGTCACCAGCTTCCAATTTACGGAACCATTCACGAGCTTCTTCATCTACAGATGAGTCTTTTTCAGCTTCGGCATTGATACGCACATAAAGTTGAAGAAGTTCATTGATAGGGTTGGCTTTGACAGCTTCCTCGCTACCCCATTTCTTATAGGCAACAATCAGCATACCAAACTGTTTACCCCAGTCACCCAAGTGATTGATGCGGACTGGTTTGTAGCCTTGTTTAGCTACGATGTTGGCAAGAGCGTCAGCGATAACTGTTGAACGCAAGTGACCGATAGAGAAAGGTTTAGCGATGTTAGGGCTAGACATATCAAAGGCAATGTTACGTCCGTGACCGATGTTTTGGTCAGCGTAGTGGCTGCCTTGAGCGATGACTTGTCCAAGAACGTCCGCCGAGATTTTTGATTTATCAAGGAAGAAGTTGATGTAAGGACCAACAGCTTCAACTTTTTCAAAGTTTGAAGCATCAATTTTTTCAGCGATGTCTGCTGCAATCATTTGAGGGGCCTTGCGTAAGACTTTTGCCAATGAGAAGGCAAGGAAGGCAAGGTCCCCCATGTCAGCATTTTTAGGGGTTTCAAGCAGATTTTGAATGTTTTCTTGTTCCAATTCGGGAACAACTTTGGCAATCTCTGCTGCAATGAGTTCTTTAGTATTCATAGGCACTCCATTTCAAATCTTGTCATTCATACCTATTTTACCATTATTTTAGTTAATAGGGTAGAGACAAGAAAGTATCTCTCAAGAAGTATTTCATGAAAGAATACTACTGTTATCGGTTAGAATAAGCACCCCCTTTGAAAATAAAGGGCTAGTAACTGCTAATTCATATTCTAATTTCAATTTGCTTACCTTTTTGCTTACTTTTAGATAGATTTTAGTGCTTGCTCATAAAATGACGTCGCTTTTTTAGCGTTCTCTTTTGATAAGTGACTGTAAGTGTCCATAGTCATTGAAAGAGTAGAATGTCCTAGGCGGTGTTGCAACTCCTTATAAGGAATACCCGAATTAAGAAGCAAACTAGCATGAGTATGTCGAAAACCGTGGAAACCTATATTATTTACCCCAGCTTTTTTAAAATGCGACTTAAGTCGTCCCGCTACTGCTTTATAATTTGGATAGGCATTGATGAAATCAGAGAATACCACTATTTCAGTCCTACCTAGTTTCCAAGCCTCTTGAGTTTGCTTGCGTTGGTATCTTTTCATCATGGTTGCGGTTTGCTGATCTATGTCGATATCTCGGTAGCCAGATTTTGATTTTGGACTGTTTAACTCCATTTCACAGTTTAAAGTCTTTGTTATATGCACAACCGAATTACCAAGGTCAATATCAGACCATGAGAGAGCCAACGCCTCGTTAATACGGCAACCAGTGGCAAGTAAGAACTTATATAGCGTGATATCATAATAATTTTTATATTTAGTGTTATCCAAGCTATCAAGGTAGGTAAGAAACTGTTTTAACTCTTCATTATTGAAATGCTTAACTTTGGCTTTCTTATCCTTTTGAGTGTTTCTAGGCAAAACAACGTTATTAGCTGGGTTAGTGGGAATAACTTGTAAAATCACTCCATACTGTAATATACGTTTATTAAGGGTGTGAATTTTGCCGTAATGAAGATAAGCGCCAACTTCACCAGTATTTGTACTGTTTGCCAGCTTATTCATCATGGACTGAATTAAAGGCGTGGTTAGCTTATCCAGTTTAAACTCACCAAACAACGGTAAAACATGGTTGTTTAAGAGTCCTTTTTGTGTCGTTCTTGTATTAGCTTTAACTGTATTTTTGTAGCTATCCCACCATGAAATAGCTAACTCCTCGTATGTTTCTATTGCTACTTCTTTGTAGCGTGTTGATCCATTAGCTTTAAAATCAAATTGCGCTTGTTGAGCTTTGGTCTTGAGTTCTTTCTTTGTCCTAGCGGTTACTTTAGTTGTAACTTTCTTGCCAGTGATTACATCAACACCAAGATATACATTAGCACGATAGACGGTTGACCCGTCTTTTTTCTTTATCTCGTTAATTTTCATGATAAACCTTTCTAAACATCAGCAGGCAAGCCATATTATGTCGGGTTTAGATTGGTTAAATGTTTAAGAGATAATCGTTTACTTTAAGTTTTTTAACTCTTGTTTTGAGTAATCAATTTTCTGTTTTAACTTATCATACTGTAGGAGCATTGTTTGCGACTCGTAAAGTTTTTTATTCCATTTATCTAAACTGGTAACTAAATATTCTAGAGTATCAATCATTTCTAGTGAATCTTTTTGTTCCAGTTTATTTTCTTTCGTTCCCTCTTTGAATGTGTCTAATACATCAAAAATAGTCTCCAAAAAATAGTCATAATGGCTTGAAGCTTGTTGTCCTACCTTTTGTTGTTCTTCGACACCTTTTTTTAGACTATCCTCGGTGTCGGTTATTAAATCCCCTATATCATCATAACCTAATAGATGAACTACTGGGACATTAAAAAAACTTGCTAACTGTTCAGCTTTTTCTGGCTTTATGTTTGTTTTCCCATTTTCCCAGTTCTGCAATGTTCTATAATGCACACCTATTTGTTCTGCTAGGGCTTGTTGAGATAACCCTTTATCTTTCCTCAATTCCTTAAGTTTATTATTGTGCTTAAATTCTTTTTTATCACTCATACTCTTTACCTCTACAACTACAAGTCTAACATGAGGATGTGCTTTATACAAGAAAAATGTGTGTTATAAAGGTTTTTTTGTTGACCCAAGAAAAAATATTGTGTATTATAAACTTGTGCACAAGAATATTGTGCTATAAGAAAGGAGCAAACAATGAAAAATAATTTACGAGTTTTACTTGCAAAGAAACGCCAAAAGGTGTCAGATTTAGCAAAAGGAACTGGACTTTCTAAAAGTGCTCTAACTGCGCTTTATTATGAACGTACCAAACACCCCGATATTGGTACTTTGCGGAAAGTTGCTGACTATCTAAATGTTAGTATTGATGAACTCTTGACCGTTGACGATTGAGAGCAACAAAAAAGGCTTAGCAGTCGCCAAACTCACAAGCCTTTAAACATTCACAACTAAAACGCAATACACTGGCAGGCAAGCCATATTATGTCGGGTTTTAGCAATCAAATTAGATACCTCAATTATATCATGAATTGCTGGTATCGCATACCCCTACTTAGAGCGCTACCTCTTAAAAATAGCGATTAAAGAATACGATTGAGGTAAATATCATGAGCAAGAAAAAAGAAAACAAAAACAAAAACACAATCACAGTTAAACAGTCTAACAAGCTAGGTCTTGAATTACATGACATCATGACTGGTTTACAAGCACTACGCCACCACGCTAACACTCTTATGATTGCGAAACACGCTGGGGCTGATAACGGGCTACTACGCCTTGAAACAGATAACTTTCTGGAAACAGTCTTTGATATGGTTGAAATTTATTCTAACGAGCTAGATAGAATTGCTTTTTACCTACTCGAGTGTGATAACCCAGAGGAATTAAGAGCATACGAGGCAGAGGAAAAAGGAGAGTAAAGCATGACTACTGAATTGAATTTATCTGCTAGCCAGTTTATTATCCTAGCTATTATTTTAACGCTTGCACTAACTGTTCTGTGGCTTAAAAAGAGCTATTTTCAGCTTGATATAGAGCCTAAAGCTGATACCGTGACAGATAACACCACGCGCAACGTAGGCACACGCTACGGGGCGTATATTCAATCTCAAGGCAAGTATTACAACTAGAAAGGCGCGTGCTATGACTGAAATTATTGACCTTTTTGGACGGAATAAAGAGCTAGAAACACTAAGCACAACTCTAGTTACAATTACGGATATGGAAGATACGGATACGGACGTTGTTCCGGAAATTGTCGAGATCATTAAGCAACTACTGGATATCATTAAAACACAACAACAATCTATAGAGAACTTAGCTAATATAGCAGAGAAAACAATACAACTAGAAAGAGGTGTAAATGAAAAAAAATAGATTACAAGAGGCAGAAATGGCAGTCTTAGCAATCCTAAAGAAAGGACGTGCTAACGCTACGACTGGCAAAGAGATAGCCACTATCACGGGTTACAAGTCCCGTCTAATATATAGCGCTATCAGTAACCTAGTCGTTCGCTATGGTGTTCCTATCATTGGTGCTAGGGTTGGTACTTGTAACGGTTACTATATAGCAGAAACCAGAGAGGAACTATTAGAGGGACTTATTTCTCTTAAAAACCAAGTCAAGAACGAGCAGAAAAGGCTCGATGTTCTAATGTCTATCGAGGACGTGACTAACTACGAGAAAATACTAGAAAGGGGCTAATATGCAAGTTCTAAGTGAAGAATACCAAAAAGAGCTTGCCCAAGGGGTTATATCGGTACTAGATAAAGCCCTAGAGGGCTATTCTAAGCTCGATAAACACCAGTTAGGGTTAATCACCGCCCAGCAAGCTATGGACGAGTTAGGACTTAAATATAATACCCTAAGACGCTGGGAAGAGGCTGGGCTTAAACGCTATCAGCCACCAGTAGAGGACACGCGCAAAGTCTATTACCGTGTCAGTGATATTCTAGCTTTTCTAGGCGTCTATAACTAAAAAGAGGGGGTTAATTATGCCTATTTATGAAAGCAAAGGGTTTGGGAATGACTTAAATTTATTCGATAAAAAAGCACCCTTTGACTATATAGCAGAATTTAGACCTAGGACAGTCCCAAAAGGTGCAGATATAGACGATTTTAAGCGCAAATCAGCCCCCTACTGCCTTAGTGGCAAGGTGAAACAAGACGAGAACGGCAACTACAAACGCAATAATGCTAGCTTAGTTTATCGTGACTTGATTTTCTTGGACTATGACGAGCTAGAGGCTAATATAGACTTTCCTAGCGTTGTCGATAACGCCTTACATGGCTATTCTTATATTGTTTACCCTACTATTAAGCACACGGCTAATAAGCCACGTTATAGGCTTGTGGTGAAACCTAGCGACGCAATGAACGAGCAAATCTATAGGCAGACTGTCCAAGAGATAGCAAGTAAAATCGGGCTACCTTTTGACAGTACAAGCCTAACATGGTCGCAGTTACAAGGCTTACCAGTAACCACTGGAGACCCTGCTGACTATGAAAAGATTGTAAATAGAGGGCGTGATTATCCCGTAGCAAATACAGTTACGGCTAGTCAGAAACCACACTATCACACACCACGCCAAAGCGGTAATAAAACAATCACTATGCGCGTGCTAGATACCCTATTACATGGGTTTGGTGATGAGGGTGGGCGTAATGTTGCAGTAACTAGGTTTGTAGGGTTATTACTATCAAAGTGGGTTAATGCAGACGTAGCCACTGCTTATGAGTTAACAACCATAGCAAATAGCGTTACTAATAACCCTTTACCAGTCGAGGAACTAGCAAGAACTTTTGAAAGTATTGTAAAAGCTGAAATCAGAAAGAGAGGTGT
This sequence comes from Streptococcus parasalivarius, assembly GCF_054785155.1. Classification (NCBI taxonomy): domain Bacteria; kingdom Bacillati; phylum Bacillota; class Bacilli; order Lactobacillales; family Streptococcaceae; genus Streptococcus; species Streptococcus parasalivarius. Next base: position 16,934 of record NZ_BAABOB010000010.1, on the reverse strand, counting down.
AAATGGAGATTAATTTTGATGACTTGCAAGAGCAACTTAACGAAACCAAGGTTATTGAGCCACCTAAGTCTATGAAAGAGTTAATAGACCGTATCTATCAAGCTGGTGAGCTATGGCGCTCAGAAAATAAATACTTAGTTAACGAGGGAAAAAAGAATGAGAAAACAGTCATCCCGCTTCCTAGTATCTTTACCGTAGCTAAAGAGTTGAGTAAAATCGTAACATTTACGTTTATTACCAAGTCTAACACTCCCGATAATAGTTTGCTCTATCTGTACGATCTCGATGAGGGTATCTATACTGCTAGCACAGACGAATTCAATATTTTGTGTAAGACGTTTGATAGCAGAATAAAGCCAAACGACTGGAAACAAATAAAAATGATGGTGCGTACCATGACGAATATTAGCAGACCGCTAGAAAGTGCTAACTTAGTCCCAGTGCAGAATGGTATCTTGGACTTGAAAAACAAGGAACTACGACCATTTGACCCTAAGTATATTATCACCAGCAAGATAGCCACTGCTTACAATCCGCCTAAGTTTCCCCCTAAGGATAGAGAGGGTAACACGTTTGATGATTGGTTAAGTTCTATTGCTTGTGGTGATAGTGAGCTAATAACCCTCTTTTGGCAAATTATCCTAGAGGCTATCAACCCAAACTATACTCGTAACAAGTTCGCTATCTTCTACGGTGACGGTAATAACGGTAAGGGAACATTTCAACGCTTGCTTATCAACCTAATCGGTGAAAGTAACGTGTCCGCTTTAAAGCCTGCACAGTTTAGCGACAAGTTCAATCTTGAAACGCTTGTAGGTAAGGTGTGTAACATTGGGGATGAAGCACCAAACGACTACTTGAAAAACCCGTCTGATCTAATGAGCATTACTAGTGGTGACACTGTACTGGTTAACCCAAAAGGTAAGACTGCCTTTGAAGCGACTTTCAAGCTATTCAATATCTTTTCGGGTAACTACATTCCTAATGGTGGGAATAAAACCAAAGGTTGGTATAGACGTATTATGATTGTGCCATTTAACGCTGACTTTAATGGTCAAATCGAAAAGCCTTGGATTAAGAACGAGTTCTTAGCAGATAAAGACGTTTTAGAATATGTCCTATATAAAACTGTCAATCAAGAGCCTTTCACTCATTTTATTGAGCCTAAGGCTGTCAAAGACTTGTTAGAGGAATACCAAGAAGATAATGATTATTTGCTTGATTTTATCAGAAACGAATACATCCCTAACGGCTGGCATGAGTTAGACGTTGTTCCCGTATTCATTGCCACTCGGAAACTTAAAAATTACGCTGAAGATATGGGTATTCCAAAGCCTAATCTATACGGAGCAGGTAAGGAAATCGCAAAAAGTCTAAGAAACTTGACAACTCATAACTATGTCATTAAAAAAGTCCGAGCAAAAACGTGCGATATTCAAATATTAGACCCTTATGAGTTTGAAAGAGAGAAACTAACTAACCCACAACGTTCAATCGTTAAAGAATGATAGTGTCCCATTGTCCCGTTGTTGTCCCAAAAAAATCGCAACAATGGAACACCCCTAAACGCTTGATACATAAGGGGTTAGACCTATTCTGTCCCGTTGTCCCTTTCTTTATAATGTTTATATATATATAAATATATATTGATAGTTATATATAAGAGAATAGAGAAAACAATGGGACAAAGGGACAACATCCCTCAAACCCTTGCTACTACTAGTCTCGTATCTGTTCCAAACAATGGGACAAAAGGGGACAACAATGGGACAAATCACTATTTTTTTAAAAAAAGGACACCACCTAAACCCTTGGTACTACTAGATAAAAAGGTGTGACCAAGTTTTTTCAAAGATGGTCACAAATAGCAAAAGTTTACATAATTTATCTTAAAACAAGAAAAGAGACTAAAAATGACTGAAAACCACTACCTAGAACAAGCGGAAAAAGACAGACTGGAACTTGAACAGATCCGCTTAAATTATATGGCTGATGATACACCTATTGAGCCTAGCGATATTCCTAAACTAATGGAAATAGCTAAAAAGTTACAAGCAGAGGATACCAGTCTGAACATTTATGAACTGCATAAGCACCCAGAAGCGCGTGCTAAACTATTCTCACAGATAACTGAAGCTTGTTATATGGCTTTGAATGCTACACCGACACAAGCCCAAAGATTGGCATTTTGCGACTATCTAGAACAGCAATACGAAAACACCTTAAAGAAAATGATTGTCAGCACAGACAAACAGGCACTAGGTGAGTTACTAGATTTGGTAGAGCTACCAGCAGAGATAGAAAGCCAGTTTATCCGAGATATGGCAGTCAGTGGGATACTAGCCAAAGATTGAACAGATATAAAAAGAGGATAAATCATGGAACTAATGAAAATTAACGAGAAAGAGACAATCAAGAACGCTAAAAAGAAGTTGCGTGAATATCCACGTTGGCGAGAGATCGCACACGATAGCGCTGAGCAACGTATAACGGCAAATTATACCTTTGAGCCACGTTCTAAGAACAATAACCGAAGTAACATTGTTGAAACACTAGCCCTAAGACGAATGAATGCCATAAATGAGCTGGAAGATATTGAGGAAGCACACAGAAATATCATTGATGAACGATATAGGCTTATTATCTATCGCCGTTTCTTACAATCTCCACCAGCACCAAACTGGGCTATCGGTCAAGAATTAGGCTACGCTAAAACAAGATTTCAAGAGCTAGTTAACCTAGCTTGTCTAGCTTTTGCTGAAAACTATCGAAACGGTGAACTTGTTGATTTGCTTGAATAGTTGGGTTGTTCATATATATAAGGCGAGGTGTCAAAGTGATAGAAATTGAATTAAAGGCGTTTATAGACGTTCTCAAAGCTAGCAACCTAACCAAAGCAAAGATAGCACACGGCAAAGCTAGGGTATGGCTAGACTTGGATAAGTTGACCATAGTTTATAACGGTCAAGAAACGCCCCTAAAACGGCAGTCATTAAACTATGGAGGCTATCGCTATTATTTATATTGCCCTAACTGTGGAGAGGCTAGAACGAGCTTATATTGGTATTGCGAAGCTTTATCATGTCGTAAGTGTATAGGGTTGCATAATAGAACATTAAACCGAAGCAAGACCGACTGTGTTTATTACTGGGAGCAGGCAGTTAAAGAAGCTCAAAAGATAGTGACTGGATATGAAGCAAAGGACTACATAACTCCCGATTTTCCCGATAAGCCAAAAGGAATGCACTGGAAAACCTATTACAAGCATAGAGCTAAGTATTATCAATATTGGCGCAAAGGTGAAGACTTATGGTTAAGTGGGATTAAACTATGATATGATCTTGATTTTTCTAGTTACTCTTTACATGGAGCGGTGAACGTTCTTAACGCCCTAATTATAGGGAAATGTTGGAAAATGTTGGTATAAAACACTACTATATTATTGGAAAATATGGGAATGGAAACCATAAATGATAGAAAATACTAGAATGAAACGTCATAGATAGTAGAAAATAGTGGAATGTTATTAGTAAAGCAATATTTGATAATGGATTGAATGAATGAAATAGTTGGGCTATAATGTGTCATAGAAACCAAGCAGAAAAAGGTAAAGATATGGATATCATTAAGAAATATAAGTGGTATATATTGCCATTAGCTATCCTTGTAATTGTTGTTGCTATCGTAACTATGCAACCAAGTAAGAAAACAAAGGAAGTAAAAAACAAACCTACGACAGTTACAAAGGTATCAAAACATAGCTCACATAGTTCATCTAAAGAAAAACCTAGTGAAACGTCTCAAACGCAGGAACAACCGACACAAAGCGAGCAAGCACCTAGCACGCAAGCTGACGGAGTAACACCACCACAAGACACGTTACAACAAGCTCAAGCCCAGTATGGTTATGGTGGCATACCTGCAGACTCACCCGAGGTTGCGCGTGAGCAAGGTCAGAATGAGGCACGTCAACAATGGCATGACGACCAAGTTGAATGGGGTATTCAGCAAGGCTATCTTAACCCAGACGGTAGCCCAAAAGAGACAAACTAAAACCCCTCTATAACGTCCTTAACACGCCCTATACAAAGAATAGTCCGATATACTCGGGCTATTTTTAAATGCACCCCCCGCCCCTATATTGCCGTCTGGAGAGCCACGACAAGGTGTTGTCTTACATCACGCGCAATTTTTTCTAGTTTTTTATAGGGTGTCTATACCAATTTATGCTAAGATTTTCGCTATAATAGAATTACTAAAAAAGATACGTATTTTTTCTGTATCAATTACGAATAGTAAAGAAAAGGAGAATGATATAATGCTAACCTATGATGAATTTAAAGAGGGGCTATGGACAAGGGTTTTATCAAAGGTGATACTGTCCAGATTGTCCGTAAGAATGGTAAGATCCATGACTACGTTTTAGACGGTGAACGAGTTGAGCTACACGAAACATTGAGTTTAGAAAAGGTATCGGATATAATAAAGGAACTAAAAAACATTAAAATATGAAAACATTTTACTTTAGCTAGTGAATATAATTTAAAAAGCCTTGATAAAAGCGACTATAAGATATATAATGATGTTGTATAGGAATATGTATTCTTGTACGATATCTATTTAAGGGGGAATTAAAATGGCAACTAAAAGTTTTACAACAGATTTAACTTTTAATCGACGTTCTGCTGATAATTTAATTTCTGCTTTATCAGAAACTCGTAAATTTAAACGCTCAAGAGATGTTAAAGCGAGTGATATTCAAAGTTTAGAAGAAATCAGATCAATGTTTAAAAAAGGATAAATAGGTGTGTATAAAGTAGTATCGTTGACTAATCTAATAGAAGCATTGGATAAGGAAGAGTTGGAAAAAATAATCTTAAGTTTTAAAAGCAACTCAGCACATCCCAACGATATTGAAATTTTTTTACATAAAAAGGCAATTCAATTTGAAAGAGCTGCTATCGCTTCGACTTATTTAGTTTTTGAAAGAGAAACCAATATTTTAGTTGGCTTCTTTTCTTTAGCGAACAAACCCTTAACAATGTCAAAGAGAAATTTTGACGCTTTAAGTAATAATCAACAAAATAAGTTAAAGCAACATGGACGTGCTATAGGACAAAAGTTTCAAATTAATAGCTACTTGATTGGTCAGTTAGGAAAAAATTTTTCTAAGGAGGCTTCAAATTTAATTACTGGAGGAGATTTATTAACTTTAGCTTTTGATAAAGTTGAAGAGGCTTCTAATATTATACGTGCAAAATATGTATGGTTAGAATGCGAAAATCACCCTAAGTTGATTAATTTTTATAGCTCTTTTGGTTTTAAAACAATTGCCCCTAATGCTTCTAAGGATGAATTAGTGGTAATGATATTAAAAATTAAGTAATAACGTTGATAAAATATAATTAAAAGACACCATTGGAGGTGTCTTTTCTTGCCTGCTAAACTCGTAAATTGATTGATACCTTAAATCGTTCAACGTTGAACGATTAGGGGCGAGTTCTCTTGAATATTAAACTTATAAATTGATTGATACCCTAACGGGTATTTTTTTGCTTTCTATTTTGCTAACTTTTGAGGTAAGCAAACGGCAACTTAAGGGGTATGAATTACTAAAATAGCTCACAAAATCGCTTTGCTATCACTCTAATAAAACCTATGAAAAAGGGGTTGATATTCCATGAAAAAATACAAAAATTCTGTTATAATATGCAAGGAATATACATAAAAAGAGGAAAGATAATGAAGAGAGATCGTCAAGCTGTTATCAAACAGATGATTTCAAGAGATAAGATTGGGACACAAGAGGAAATTAAGCAACGCCTAGAGGCGGAAGGTATCACGGTTACACAGGCTACCTTGTCACGTGATTTGCGTGAGATTGGCCTGTTGAAGCTTCGTGATGAGGAAGGTAAACTTTACTATAGTTTGTCTGAGCATGTGCTTTCAAGTTTGGATCCTACGGTTAAGGACTATGTCAAATCAGTTTCCCGTGCCCAGTTTATGCTGGTTCTCCATACAGAATTGGGTGAAGCAGATGTTTTGGCTAACCTGATTGATAGTGACGGCAATCCTGAAATTTTAGGAACCGTTGCTGGCGCAGATACCCTATTGGTAATCTGTAAGGACGCAGTGGTTGCTGAAAGATTGGAAAGTGAGTTTCACTGATGAAGACTCCCCATCAGGATTTCCAAAAAGCCAAAGAAGAGTTAATCGACCTCCTCAAAAACCATGAGGCGGTTCTTGCTTTTCAAGAGGCTGAGAAAGCTATTGGACAGATCCCTCAGATTAGTTATCTGGCTGGACAGATGAAGGCCTATCAACAAGAAGCGGTGCTTTTTCAAAAAATTGAGAAACAACGTGCCTATGAGGAGGCAGGTGAGCAGGCAGATTTGATTCAGAATGAGTTGGAAAATTTGCCCATTGTTCAGGATTACCGTCAAAAGATGCAAGATGCCAGTGACTTGATTCAATATGTGACCAAGTCTATCGAAGAAAAGATTAACGAGGAGTTAAGACATGGCTAAGGAAAAAATATCTCCAGGAATGCAGCAGTATTTGGATATCAAGGAAAATTATCCAGATGCTTTTTTGCTGTTTCGGATGGGGGATTTTTACGAATTATTTTACGATGATGCCGTTAAGGCTGCTCAAATTTTGGAAATTAGCCTAACCAGTCGTAATAAGAACGCAGATAAACCCATTCCTATGGCAGGTGTTCCTTATCATTCGGCTCAAGCCTATATCGATGTCTTGGTTGAGATGGGCTACAAAGTAGCCATTGCTGAGCAGATGGAGGACCCTAAACAGGCTGTTGGCGTGGTTAAGCGTGAGGTAGTTCAGGTTATCACGCCAGGGACAGTGGTTGACAGCTCTAAACCTGATAATGCCAACAATTTCTTAGTAGCCATTGACAAGGTTGGAAGTCGATTCGGCCTGGCCTATATGGATGTATCAACGGGTGAATTTTTTGCGACAGAGTTGGATGATTTCAGTTCAGTTTGTAGTGAAATTCAGAACCTTAAGGCACGTGAAGTAGTGGTTGGTTATGATTTACCTGAAGCTGACGAACAAATTTTGGTGAAGCAACTCAACCTTCTACTCTCCAAGGAAACAGAGGTTTACGATGATGTCCACTTGATTGACACTAGCTTGACAGATTTGGAAAGCAGTGTGGCGGGTAAACTTCTCCAGTATGTGCACCGTACTCAGATGCGTGAGCTTAGTCATTTACAAAAGGCTCAGCACTATGAGATTAAGGATTACTTGCAGATGTCCTATGCGACCAAGTCAAGTTTGGATTTACTAGAAAATGCTAGAACGGGCAAGAAACACGGTTCCCTTTTCTGGCTCTTGGATGAAACCAAGACAGCTATGGGAATGCGTCTCTTGCGAACTTGGATTGATCGTCCTTTAGTGAATCAAGCCACTATCACCGAGCGTCAGAATATTATCCAAGTTTTCTTGGACAACTTCTTTGAGCGGAGTGACTTGACTGAGAGTCTAAAAGGTGTTTACGATATTGAGCGCCTAGCCAGTCGTGTTTCCTTTGGCAAGGCTAATCCAAAAGATTTGATTCAGCTAGGTCATACTTTGGCTCAAGTACCGGTGATTAAGGCGATTTTGGAGTCCTTTAATGATGAGGCCTTGTCACGTCTTTTACAAGAGTTAGATGCTCTGCCAGAATTAGAGAGTTTGATTCGGTCGGCTATTGATCCTGATGCCCCTGCAACCATTACAGAAGGTGGCATTATCCGTGCTGGTTTTGATGAGACCTTGGACAAGTATCGCAAGGTGATGAGTGAGGGAACCTCATGGATCGCAGATATCGAAGCTAAAGAACGTGAAGCGTCTGGTATTACAACACTAAAGATTGATTATAACCGTAAAGATGGTTATTACTTCCATGTGACCAACTCTAACCTTAGCTTGGTTCCTGACCATTTCTTCCGCAAGGCAACCCTGAAAAATTCAGAACGCTTTGGAACTGCTGAGTTGGCTAAAATTGAAGGTGAGATGCTTGAGGCGCGTGAAAAATCATCAACGCTAGAGTATGATATTTTCATGCGTGTCCGTGAACAGGTTGAACGCTATATTGACCGTTTGCAATCTTTGGCTAAGGCTATTGCGACAGTCGATGTGCTTCAGAGTCTAGCTGTTGTAGCAGAGACCAATCATTATGTTCGCCCTATTTTCAATGATGAGCATCGTATTGTTATTGATCAAGGCCGTCATGCAGTGGTTGAGAAGGTTATGGGCGTTCAAGAATACATTCCAAACACCATTACCTTTGATAGTCAGACCAATATTCAGCTCATTACAGGACCAAATATGAGTGGTAAATCCACCTATATGCGTCAGTTAGCCTTGTCAGTAGTTATGGCTCAGATGGGGTCTTACGTGCCAGCAGATAGTATTGACTTGCCAGTTTTTGATGCTATCTATACACGTATTGGTGCTGCAGATGACCTGATTTCAGGGCAGTCGACCTTCATGGTTGAGATGATGGAGGCTAACCAGGCTATTAAGCGGGCGACACCTAATTCCTTGATTATTTTTGATGAGTTGGGACGTGGGACAGCCACTTATGATGGTATGGCTCTGGCCCAGTCTATTATTGAGTTTATTCATGACAAGGTGGGGGCTAAGACCATGTTTGCTACCCATTATCATGAGTTGACAGCCCTGTCAAACAATTTGACACACCTTGTCAACGTTCATGTGGCGACACTTGAAAAGGACGGTGAAGTGACTTTCCTTCACAAGATTGTCGATGGCCCAGCTGACAAATCTTACGGTATTCATGTAGCTAAGATTGCAGGTTTACCATCAGATCTACTGGAACGTGCTGACACCATCTTGACACAACTAGAGGGCGATACAGTTACCATCCAACCTCAGGAAAAGGTATCGCCTCAAGAGAAACCTGCCACTGAAACGCATGTCAACGAGCAAATCTCTCTCTTTGATGATTTTACTGAAAATCCAGTTCTTCAAGAGTTGCGTGATTTGGACATTTACAATATGACACCTATGCAGGTCATGATGGCTGTAGCAGATTTAAAACAGAAACTATAAAAGAAGCTTGTCAATTGACAGGCTTCTTGTCTTTTATAGGTGTTTCAATTCTTGGTTGAGTTGTTCAATATCCTTTTTCATTTTCCAATAAGAGAAGACCCAAACGAGGAGATAGATAAGGCTGAATTCAATGACTAGCTCCAAGTAGAAAGTTAAACGTAGAGGGAACCATCCGCTGAGGGTAGCTAGTGGAATGAAACCTAGACAGGTCAAGGCGTAGTGAGTGAGGGTTGCACGAAGCAAACTCCATTCAGCCTTACGAAAAATATAACTAGCGACTTCAAAAAGAATACCGATAGCAAACCAAGTGATGAGGCAGTAGGCCAATACTATAGATCCGTGAACCTGATGTGACGTCATCCATTGTCCAATGGCTGAGTGAGGATTTAGAGGCATGTAGCTTGGTGCCCAGATAAGAGACATAATCATGGATACGGCAAGTCCAATAAGGATGCCCTTTGTGCCTGATTTAAAAAGTTGCTTTTTCATTGTAATTTCTCCTTTATTGCTTTGAGGTAACGGCGTGATGAGTAAGTGGTTTCCTTGTTTTTAAGGTGAATTTCAACGAGGCCGTTAGGGGTAATGTTGAAGCGTTCGATTTCTTTAAGATTGATAATTTCTGACTGTGAGATTTTGATAAAGTAAGATGGCAGTTTTTCTAAAACTTGATAGAGGCGTAAGCTTAAGTGGTACTCTCCTTGAGTAGTTTCAGCTAGAACTTGACGATTTTCGATGTAAATTCTGGAAATAGCTTTGGGTTCGATGAGGTAAGTTTCGCCATCTCTTTTTCCCTTGAGTCGCTGGTTACTATCCAAACTTTCAACAAACTCGACAACTTGCTGAATCTTTGGCGTCCGAATAGGTGCCTGAATCTGCAACATTTCTTCTTGAAATATCGAGTCAATATGAACTTTTATTTTCATAACTATCCTTTCTTGTTTGTAATTGAGGAGGCCTCCTCCCTTTCACACCTTTATTAAACACTATTTACTAGCCCACAGCAATAGCGTTTGTCTATGTGGTCCTATGTGGTGTCTAAGTGGTTGAAAATATTTTAGAAAACCCCTATACTTAATGAAAACATACTGACGAGGTAATCACATGAAATCTATAATGAAATGGCTAGCAGGAATTTTTCTTGCCTGCAGTCTGATTTTGAGTTTTTTTACACCTTTTGAAAAGGCACTAACACTGAACCTGCTCTTGCTTTATTTCTTTGTTAAGCAGTTTATGGATTCTACAAGCTCGCCTAAAACCTACCAATGGATTTTCCAAATCATCTACCTCTTGATTTTTTCTGGGCTCATTTGGTTCAACCTTCGTCATGGGGATATGATTGTTATAGCCACAGCCTTATCTTGGCTAACAGTTGTGTGTGAGTTATGGTTGTATAGGAAGCATCAGTAACAGTCAGCACCAGTGAATTTATCAACCTTTTAGAAGGGAGAAAAAATAATTATGCCAAAAATCATCGAATTGCCTGAAGTTCTAGCCAATCAGATCGCTGCTGGAGAGGTCGTAGAGCGACCAGCTAGTGTAGTTAAAGAGCTGGTGGAAAATGCTATTGATGCAGGCAGCACCCAGATTACTATTGAAGTTGAAGAATCAGGCCTCTCAAAAATTCAAATTACAGACAATGGCGAAGGAATGGCTCAATCTGATGTAGCTATGAGTTTGCGCCGTCATGCAACAAGTAAAATCAAAAATCAAGGAGACCTCTTTCGTATTCGAACTCTTGGTTTTCGAGGTGAGGCCCTGCCATCAATAGCTTCTATCAGTCATCTAACTATTGTGACAGCGGCTGATGGAGAAGCCTATGGGACTAAACTGGTTGCCAAGGGTGGGGAAATTGAGAGTCAGGATCCTATTTCAACACCAGTTGGAACAAAGATTACCGTTGAAAACTTATTTTATAATACCCCTGCTCGTCTCAAGTATATGAAGAGTTTACAGGCCGAGTTGGCTCATATTGTCGATGTTGTCAATCGTCTGAGTCTAGCTCATCCCGAAGTTGCCTTCACCTTGCTTAATGACGGTCGTCAGTTGACACAGACCTCAGGTACTGGAGACCTCCGTCAAGCTATTGCCGGGATTTATGGTTTGACAACGGCTAAAAAAATGGTGGAAATTTCAAATTCTGACCTTGATTTTGAAGTTTCTGGCTATGTCAGCCTTCCTGAATTAACTCGTGCGAATCGTAACTACATCACGATTCTCATTAACGGACGTTATATAAAAAACTTCCTACTTAACCGTGCTATTTTTGATGGTTATGGTTCTAAACTCATGGTGGGGCGCTTCCCTATTGCGGTTATTGATATTCAGATTGATCCCTACTTGGCTGATGTCAATGTTCACCCAACAAAGCAGGAAGTACGTATCTCTAAAGAAAAGGAGCTTATGGCCCTCATCAGCTCTGCCATTGCTCAAAGCCTTAGAGAGCAGGATTTGATTCCTGATGCCCTTGAAAATCTAGCCAAGTCTAGTACTAGAGGTGCAACTAAGCCGGTTCAAACCAGTCTTCCACTCAAACAAACCAATCTTTATTATGATAGCAGTCGTAATGATTTCTTTGTCAAACCAGAGACAGTCCAAGAGGATATCAAACCACTCGTATCAGAGTCTCCAGTTTTATCGGTAGAAAACAAACCGCAACCTTCTGTTAAACAAGCACAACGTTTAGCAGATGAAAGTGATAGTGAACACGAAAAACTTGATTATAAAAACAAGTCGAAAATGAAGCGCATGCTTGAAAATCTGGACAATGAGGAAACATCAACCTTCCCTGAGTTGGATTTTTTTGGTCAAATGCATGGAACCTATCTCTTTGCTCAAGGACAAGGTGGACTTTACATCATTGACCAGCATGCTGCCCAAGAACGTGTTAAGTATGAGTACTATCGCGAAAAGATTGGTGAGGTTGACAGTAGTTTACAACAGCTCTTGGTTCCCTATCTCTTTGAATTTTCAGGTTCGGATTACATTAGTTTACAAGAAAAAATGCCTCTTCTTAACCAGGTTGGTATCTATTTAGAGCCTTATGGGAATAACACCTTCATTCTTCGTGAACATCCTATCTGGATGAAGGAAGAAGAGATTGAATCTGCAGTCTATGAGATGTGCGACATGCTTCTTTTGACGAATGAAGTGTCTGTTAAGACCTACCGTGCTGAGTTAGCCATCATGATGAGTTGTAAACGTTCAATCAAGGCCAATCATGCTCTCGATGATTACTCTGCGCGTGACCTTCTAGTACAGCTTGCCCAGTGTAAAAACCCCTACAATTGCCCTCACGGACGTCCTGTACTTGTCAACTTTACAAAGTCTGATATGGAAAAAATGTTCCGTCGAATTCAAGAAAATCATACCAGTCTACGTGACCTAGGGAAGTATTAAAACTTTTTTTCGTCTTACTTTACGAATAGGAATGTTAGATTTATAATAGTGGTGAAGACAAGGAATCTTCTAATGTTTTAGCACATCATTGTAGGATGGTTGACTGATTTTTAGGTTAGGAGATAGAGTGATGAGACACCTAACAAAAACTAATAAACACTTTTTACTTGTTGGCTTGACATTTTTAGCGACTAGCTTGATTTTCTATATTTTGGCTTGGTTAGGTCGACCAAGTTTGGAGAATGCCCTAGTAAATGTTTCTAGCATTGCCTTTACTTTAGGCGTTGTAACATATATTCTATTAGGATTGAAGATGATTACAGATACTTTAAAGACGAGTAGTCATCCTTAAAATAGAGCAAACAGAATCCACTTTCGAGTGGATTTTTTGTTACAATAGTACAGCAGTGCTTGAGGTGACAAAATAAACACTCAAGACAACTATCTTATAAGTATAAAATAACAAAGCAATCCATTGAAGATACGAACGAGAAAGGAAATCACACGCTATGTATGATTACATCAAGGGAACTCTAGTGAAAATTACCGCCAAGTATATTGTTATAGAAGCAAACGGCTTAGGTTATATTGTCACTGTAGCGAACCCCTATAGTTTTTCTGACCAGATGACTCAGACTATCCAAGTCTACCTTCATCAGGTTATTAGGGATGACGCCCACCTTCTTTTTGGTTTCCATACTGAAGATGAAAAAGAGGTCTTCCTTAAGCTTATTTCAGTTTCTGGAATAGGTCCGACGACTGCTCTAGCCATTGTTGCTGTAGATGATAATCAAGGCTTGGTGGCTGCCATTGATAATAGTGACATCAAGTACCTGATGAAGTTTCCAAAGGTTGGTAAAAAGACAGCCCAGCAAATGGTTTTGGACTTGGCAGGGAAATTTGCAGAGTTACCAACAGAAACGACCAAGACGACACCAAGTCAACCTGAAGGAAATCATCAGTTGGATGAGGCTATGGAAGCTTTGCTTGCTCTTGGTTATAAAGCTGTAGAACTTAAGAAAATCAAAGCCTTCTTCGAAGGTACTAATGAAACGGCAGAGCAATACATTAAATCAGCTCTTAAGATGTTGATGAAATGAGGTAAGCAATGGTCAATCGTTGTCGTTGGGTTCCAACAAACAATAAATTATATTGTGATTATCATGACAAGGAGTGGGGAAAGCCTATTGGTGACGATCAAAAACTTTTTGAGCTGCTTTGCTTAGAAAGTTATCAGTCAGGACTTTCTTGGTTAACTGTTTTAAATAAACGTCAGGCCTTTAATCGTGTTTTTCATAACTATGATATTGAGCGTGTTGCCCAGTTTAGCCTAAGTGAACTTGAAGAAGCGCTTCAAAATCCGGATATTATTCGTCACAAACTTAAGTTAGAAGCAACCGTAAACAATGCCAAACAAGTACTAAAACTCCAAGATGAATTTGGCTCCCTGTCTCATTATTTTTGGCATTTCTTTGACGGAAAGCCCTTGATAAATAATGTTCCCACATATAAGGACGTCCCATCATCAACTGATTTATCCCAACAGATTGCCAAAAATCTAAAAAAGAGAGGGTTCAAATTTTTAGGACCGACTACTATATATTCATTTTTACAAGCCGCAGGATTTGTGAATGATCATGAAAATAACTGTGACTTCAAATAAATGAGTGGATTTGATTGACAAGACGAGAAAAACATGTTAGTTTATAAACGAACATGTTTTTGAGATTATTTTACGAATAGTAATATAGGTGAACCAATGAAAGCTGAATTGATTGCAGTAGGAACCGAAATCCTAACCGGGCAAATCACCAATACCAATGCCCAATTTTTATCTGAGAAACTAGCTGAACTAGGAATCGATGTGTATTTTCACACAGCAGTAGGAGACAATGAAAACCGCCTACTCTCAGTTCTAGACCAAGCTAGTAAACGTAGTGAATTAGTCATACTTTGTGGAGGACTTGGCCCTACGGAGGACGATTTAACCAAGCAAACCCTAGCTAAGTTCTTAGGAAAAAAACTTGTTTTTGATGAGAAGGCAAGTAAAAAGCTGGACAGTTTCTTTGCTACTCGCCCTAAATACACACGAACGCCTAATAATGAACGTCAAGCGCAAATTGTTGAGGGGGCTATCCCCTTGCAAAATCCTACAGGTCTTGCAGTTGGAGGTGTCATTACTACTCAAGGGGTGACCTATGTAGTCCTACCTGGGCCACCAAGTGAACTTAAACCTATGGTGAATCAGGAACTTGTTCCAGCACTTACTGAGAATCACGCAAGTCTTTATTCGAGAGTCCTAAGATTCTTTGGCGTTGGAGAAAGTCAATTGGTGACTATTCTGAAGGATTTTATTGTTAACCAAACCGATCCAACCATAGCTCCATACGCTAAAGTGGGGGAAGTAACACTTCGCTTGTCAACAAAGGCTTCTTCACGAGAAGAAGCAGATCAAAAACTAGATGTTTTAGAAAAACAAATTCGTTCTACTAAAACTCTAGATGGCAAATCCTTATCTGATTTTATTTATGGGTATGGAGAGTCTAATAGTTTAGCCTTTGAAGCTTTTCGTTTGCTTAAGAACCATGGCAAGACTATCACTGCAGCTGAAAGCCTAACAGCAGGTTTATTTCAGGCTAGTATTGCTGATTTTTCAGGAGCCTCACAAGTATTTAAAGGCGGCTTTGTTACTTACAGCATTGAAGAAAAATCTAAAATGTTGGATATTCCCTTGTCGCAACTAGAAAAACATGGTGTTGTTAGTCATTTTACTGCAGAAAAAATGGCTGAAGGTGCCCGAGCTAAAACAGATAGCGATTACGGAATTGCACTTACCGGAGTAGCTGGACCAGATTCATTAGAAGGACACCCAGCAGGTACAGTATTTATTGGTATTGCTGATAGGAATCAAGTAAGGTCAATCAAGGTTGTTATAGGTGGAAGAAGTCGTTCTGATGTTAGATATATTAGTACCCTCTATGCCTTTAACCTAGTTCGCCAAGCTTTATTACAAGAGACAACTTGATTTTAGTTTGTCTTTAGCTATAGAAAGAAGAGGAAAATAAGTGGCTAAGAAAACAAAGAAAACAGAAGAAATTACAAAGAAATTTGGAGATGAGCGTCGTAAAGCACTTGATGATGCTTTGAAGAATATTGAAAAAGATTTTGGTAAGGGTGCAGTTATGCGTCTTGGTGAGCGTGCAGAGCAGAAGGTTCAGGTTATGAGCTCAGGCTCGCTAGCTTTGGATATTGCTCTTGGTGCAGGTGGTTATCCTAAAGGTCGTATTATCGAAATTTACGGACCAGAATCATCAGGTAAAACGACTGTAGCCCTCCATGCTGTTGCTCAGACGCAAAAAGAAGGCGGAATCGCTGCCTTTATCGATGCGGAACATGCCCTTGACCCTGCTTATGCGGCAGCCTTAGGTGTTAATATCGATGAGCTTCTTTTGTCACAACCTGATTCAGGTGAGCAAGGTCTCGAAATTGCAGGTAAGCTGATTGACTCTGGTGCAGTTGATTTGGTTGTTGTTGACTCAGTTGCGGCCTTGGTACCACGTGCAGAAATTGATGGAGATATTGGTGACAGTCATGTTGGACTTCAAGCGCGTATGATGAGTCAAGCCATGCGTAAGCTATCTGCATCTATCAATAAAACAAAAACAATTGCTATCTTCATTAACCAATTGCGCGAAAAAGTTGGTATTATGTTTGGTAATCCAGAAACAACACCTGGTGGACGTGCTCTGAAATTCTATGCATCAGTACGTCTTGATGTACGTGGAAATACGCAAATCAAAGGGACTGGTGATAAAAAAGACCAAAATGTTGGTAAGGAAACTAAAATCAAGGTTGTCAAAAACAAGGTTGCCCCACCATTTAAAGAAGCCTTTGTCGAAATTATGTATGGTGAAGGGATTTCACAAACAGGTGAGCTTGTAAAAATCGCTAGTGATTTAGGAATTATTCAAAAAGCCGGAGCATGGTTCTCATATAATGGAGAGAAGATTGGTCAAGGATCTGAAAATGCGAAAAAATATTTGGCAGATCATCCAGATATTTTTGAAGAAATTGATCATAAAGTACGTGTACACTATGGTTTGATTGAACCAGATGAAGAGGATAGTGTTGAAGAAGCACAAGTTGAAGAAACATCTGATGAACTTGTTTTGGACCTTGATTCAACCATTGAAATTGAAGAATAAGTATAAAAGAGCCGAAGAGCTCTTTTTCTCTTTGATTTGGTGACTTTGAGTCCGTTTCGCTCCCAAGGTGCGAAACAAATAAACCACCCGCTATGCGGGTGCGCATCGAAGGTTATACCGTCATAACAAAAAAAACTCCAAACGAGTTACAATATAGGTGTTCAAGCCAATTGTAAAACGAAAGGAGTTAAGACTATGTCGCAAAAAGCTCACAGTTTATCACATACAAAATGGATGTGTAAGTACCACATTGTA
>NZ_BAABOB010000009.1:0-99170 GCF_054785155.1 Streptococcus parasalivarius | reverse complement strand
TAGTTACGACGTCTAGCGCCAAAGGACTTATCGACTTAACAAGACACCACTACTTTAACATAACGAAAAAAGTAGTGAGTACTTTCTCCCGTCGGAGATTTCCTCACTACTAATCTTAGTATGTTTTAGTTTATTGGTCACCTTTCTCAGCTTGAGATTTGGCTTGTTTGATACCAGCATTGACCAAGCCCTGCATGATAGCCCCAAAAAGGATAGCTTCAAAAATGCCTGATAGCATATTATGGATTGAGAATAATTCTGTCAAATAGTCTTTATTGTCAACTAAGAAGTGAACTAGGGGCATGCCTAAGAACATGCTAATCCCAAAGTATAAACCTGACTTAAGCCCCACGTGCTTAAGTTGTTTTTTCTCTTTCTCAGTCAGTTCTTCCTCGTCAAAAGCATTAACAGCACTTATCTTTAACTTATAAGTAAGGATGCTGCTAACTAACAGAATGATAATCAAGAGGAGGATAGGATAAATACGAGCTACAAGTTCGGGATACTTAAAGCCTATAAGAAAGGCAATACAATTACCACAAAGTAAGGTAAAGAAAAGAACTACGAAAGCTATGTTACCCATTCGATCAACCTGTTGGCGCTTTTGTTCATCTAAAGGACCTGTGATACCATAAAAACGTTTAATTAGTTTGTCAGTGAAAGTTTCTTTAATCATGATTTACCTCTTTCTATCTTATATCTCTATTCGGATTTTCATCCCAAAAGAGACTGTTAAGATCCGTATCTAGAGCTTTAGCTAGATTAAGACAGAGTTCTAGTGTTGGGTTATATTTGTTATTTTCGATCATATTAATGGTCTGTCGGGAAACACCAATAGACTTTGCAAGTTCTAATTGCGAAAGCCCTAAATTCTTTCTAAATTCCCTGACATGATTCATAATGGGCCTCCTTCTGAAAGACAAGCTAATGTGTTGCTGTAAGTCGCAATTTATTAATTATGTCAACTTTATCTGACATAATTGTAGCAAATTTATATAGGTGTGTCAATTATCTTAGACATTTTTTCCATTTTGGCATTAACTAAAGGATTCTTTGTCAGCTCTTGAAAGCTTTTTGTTTTTTTGGTAAAATTGATAGTAATTGAATAGAAGTCGTAGAGACTAGTAACCTTATGGAAATTGACAGGGATTGGAGGCCGTGGACTGGAAGCCTCCTCAAGGGAAGTTCGGCGAATTCACTCATGAAAACGACTGACGAATCAAGGTCTGGGTAACCAGATAAAAAACGGATGGTACCGCGTGTCAACGCTCCGGGTTGGAGTTTTGGCATGTGGTTTTTTGTTTGCGATTCGAAATTGTTACATCAGAAAGGAATCTCATGGATTTACAAACACAATTGCAAGAGTTGAAAACATCAACGCAGGCTAAATTGGCTGAAATGCGTGGTGAACACTCTAAAGAATTACAAGAATTGCGTGTTGCAGTTTTGGGTAAAAAAGGCTCTTTGACAGATCTTTTGAAGGGGCTTAAAGACCTTCCTAATGAAGAACGCCCTAAAGTTGGTAAAATGGTCAACGAAGTTCGTGACGTTTTGACTGAAGCTTTTGACGAAGCCGCTAAAGTTGTTGAAGCCGCTAAAATTCAAGCTCAACTTGACTCTGAAAGTCTTGACGTAACCCTTCCAGGACGCCAAGTTAAACTCGGTAACCGTCATATTCTTAGCCAAACAGCTGAAGAAATCGAAGACATTTTCTTGGGGATGGGCTTCCAAATCGTTGATGGTTTTGAAGTTGAGACTGACTACTATAACTTTGAACGTATGAACTTGCCTAAGGACCACCCAGCGCGTGACATGCAAGATACTTTCTATATTACGGAAGAAATTTTGCTGCGTACTCACACAAGTCCTGTTCAAGCTCGTACGCTTGATAAACACGATTTTTCTAAAGGTCCACTTAAGATGATCTCACCAGGACGTGTTTTCCGTCGTGATACAGATGATGCTACTCACAGTCACCAGTTCCACCAAATCGAAGGTTTGGTCGTTGGTAAAAACATCTCAATGGGTGATCTTAAGGGAACGCTTGAGATGATTATCCAAAAAATGTTTGGTGCAGAACGTCAAATCCGTTTGCGTCCTTCTTACTTCCCATTCACTGAGCCTTCAGTTGAGGTTGACGTGTCATGCTTCAAGTGTGGTGGTAAAGGATGTAACGTATGTAAGAAGACAGGTTGGATTGAGATCCTTGGTGCTGGTATGGTTCACCCACAAGTGCTTGAGATGTCAGGTGTTGATTCTGAAGAATATTCAGGTTTCGCCTTTGGTCTTGGTCAAGAACGTATTGCCATGCTCCGTTATGGAATAAATGATATTCGTGGTTTCTACCAAGGAGACGTTCGATTCTCAGAACAGTTTAAATAAGGTTTAGGAGGTTGTCATGACGGTTGTTATTCGAAAGGTTCTTCCCGAAGAGGTTGAAGAATTAAAAGTTATCTCGGAAGATACTTTTAGGGAGACATTTGCTCATGATAATACAGAGTCCCAGTTGCAAGGTTACTTCGACGCCGCACTTTCTGAAGAAGTTCTCTTAGATGAAATCACCCATGAAGAATCGCGATACTTTTTCATTCTCGTTGATGGTGAAAAGGCAGGTTTTCTAAAGACCAATGTTGGTTCTGCTCAAACAGAGCAGCATTTGGACAATGCCTTTGAAATTCAACGAATTTATATCAGTCAGGCCTTCCAAGGCATGGGTTTGGGTAAGCAACTCTTTGAATTTGCATTGCAGGAAGCCCGTAATCTGGGTTGTGATTGGGCCTGGTTGGGTGTTTGGGAAAGAAATTTCAAAGCACAGATATTTTACGATAAATATGGCTTTGAAAAATTTGCAGAACACGATTTTCCAGTTGGTGACGGTAAAGTAGACTGTGACTGGTTGCTTAAATTAAAACTATAAACCGATTATTAAGTTGATAGAGGGGAGTTTATAAGGCGATTAAACGTGTCAGTTCGTCTTCCTCTTATATCAGCTATACATATTCCTAAATTACAGAAAGGATTTGAACCCGACCTAAGTAGAGGTTTAAATTCTTCTCTCATTTATCAGTTGAACTGATAATTTTACAGAAAGGATTTGAATACGACCTCAAAGTTCGAGATTAGTTGTTTTTGAATCTAAATGTTTTCTTCCTAATTATATAGAAAGGATTTGAACCCGCCCTAAGCTCTGGGCAAAAAAGATAAAGGCTCCTAGGTGCTGATGCACCAACGTTGCCTTTCCTATTTTTGCTGAGAGCTATTAACGGGCTTGGTATCATAATTATGCTAGTTAGTTATAAATGGTTAAAAGAGTTGGTTGATGTGGATGTTACCACTGCTGAACTCGCTGAAAAAATGTCGACGACAGGTATTGAAGTGGAAGGTGTTGAAACACCTGCTGAAGGCTTGTCTAAATTGGTTGTTGGTCATGTCTTGTCATGTGAAGATGTGCCTGAAACACACTTGCACTTGTGTCAAGTAGATACAGGAGATGCTGAAGGTCCACGTCAAATTGTTTGTGGAGCTCCAAATGTCACTGCTGGAATCAAGGTCATTGTTGCCATTCCTGGTGCACGCATTGCGGACAATTACAAAATTAAAAAAGGGAAGATTCGAGGCATGGAATCTCTCGGTATGATCTGTTCTTTGGCAGAACTTGGACTTCCAGATAGCATTATTCCTAAGGAATTTGCAGATGGAATCCAAATTTTGCCTGAAGATGCTGTACCTGGAGATAGCATTTTCCCATATCTTGACCTTGATGATGAAATCATCGAATTGTCAATCACACCTAACCGTGCGGATGCTCTTTCTATGCGTGGTGTGGCCCATGAAGTCGCTGCAATCTATGGTAAATCTGTTCACTTCCCAGAAAAAACAGTCACAGAAGACAGCAAGCCAGCTTCTGATAAGATTTCAGTAGCTATCGAAAGCGATAAAGTGGCTACTTATGCTAGCCGTGTGGTTGAGAATGTTACTGTTCAACCAAGTCCACAATGGTTACAAAACCTTCTTATGAATGCTGGTATCCGTCCAATCAACAATGTGGTAGATGTGACAAACTATGTTCTTCTTTACTTTGGACAACCAATGCACGCCTTTGATTTGGACAAATTTGAAGATTCACGAATCGTTGCCCGTGATGCCCGTGAGGGTGAAAAATTGGTGACTCTCGATGGTGAAGAACGTGAATTGACTACTGAAGATATTGTTATTACAGTTGCTGACAAACCAGTAGCCCTAGCAGGTGTTATGGGTGGCGCTTCAACTGAAATTGACAACAATTCTAAAAATGTTGTTCTCGAAGCTGCTGTATTTGATGGTAAATCAATTCGTAAGACAAGTGGTCGTCTCAACCTTCGTTCAGAATCATCATCACGTTTTGAAAAAGGTATCAATAACGATACTGTCCTTGAAGCGCTTGATTTTGCTGCAGCAATGTTGCAAGAATTGGCAAATGGAACGGTGCTTGCAGGCCGTGTTCAAGCGGGGTCAGTTGATACAGAGCCAGTTCAAGTTTCTACAAGTCTTGACTATGTGAATGTTCGCCTTGGTACAGAATTGACTTTTGCAGATATTGAAGATGTCTTTGCGAAACTTGGTTTTGGATTGACAGGTGATGCCGATAAATTCACAGTATCTGTACCACGTCGTCGTTGGGATATCAGTATCCAAGCAGACCTGGTTGAGGAAATTGCACGTATCTACGGCTATGAAAAATTGCCTACGACACTTCCAGAAGCAGCAGGAACGGCCGGTGAATTGACTGAAACACAAGCACTTCGCCGTAAGGTTCGTAGCATTGCTGAAGGTGCTGGATTGACTGAAATCATCTCATATGCTTTGACAACACCTGAAAAAGCCGTTGAATTTGCTGCGACACCAAGTAATTTGACTGAGTTGATGTGGCCAATGACTGTTGACCGTTCAGCTCTTCGTCAGAATATGGTTTCTGGCATGCTTGATACTGTTGCTTACAATGTTAACCGTAAGAATAGTAACGTTGCCATTTACGAAATCGGTAAGGTCTTTGAACAAAAGGGTAATCCAAAAGAGGAATTGCCAAATGAAATCAATACCTTTGCCTTCGCTATTTCTGGTCTTGTAGCTGAAAAAGATTTCCAAACCAAAGCAACGCCAGTTGATTTCTTCTATGCCAAAGGTATTGTTGAAGCACTCTTTGATAAACTTGAAGTTTCAGTTGACTATGTACCAACAAAAGACCTAGCAAGCATGCACCCAGGTCGTACAGCTGCTATTGTGCTTGACGGCCAAACTATTGGATTCCTTGGTCAAGTTCACCCACAAACTGCCAAAAACTATGGCATTCCTGAGACTTATGTAGCTGAAATTAACCTTAGTGCTGTAGAAGCTGCCTTGCAACCAGATCAACCATTTGTTGAAATCACAAAATTCCCTGCAGTATCACGTGATATCGCCCTTCTTCTCAAGGCAGAAATAACTCATCAAGAAGTTCTGGATGCTATCTACTCTGCAGGAGTCAAACGCTTGGTTGCCGTTAAACTCTTTGACGTTTACGCAGGTGAAAAACTTGGTGCAGGTATGAAATCAATGGCTTATAGCCTTACCTTCCAAAATCCAAATGACAACCTCACAGATGAAGAAGTTGCTAAATACATGGAAAAAATTACTAAAGCTCTCACTGAAAAGGTCGAAGCAGAAGTACGTTAATAGTTTAAAAATCCATCTGAGAAGATGGATTTTTAAGTGACTAGACGATATTACATAAAGGAGATAATTTGTTTTTAGAGTTCTTTGACGGGGTATGGGGACACTATACTTTTGAATCTGATAAAGTCAATGTACTGATTGATGGGCTACCCAGTTTTGCTTATCCCTTGGGACAATTAACATTTTTAGTGTTAGTCTATAGGTTACTCGTTCATCAGTATGTTAAGAAGTTTTTAATCATGTCACCTCAAGATATCTGGGCTTGGCAGAAGGAAAAGTTTTGTCAAAGTAAATTATCTTTCATTGTCATCCCAATAGTTTATCTGTTTATTTTCGGAATGACCTATGTTTTGGTTGAGGATGTTTTAGCTACCGTCACTATTTACAAGGATTATGGAGGACCTATAGCTAAAACCATTGATGGCAAAGTTGAACAAATAGATATTAGTCATGTTGGGTCTAAAACGAGTAGTGCTAGGATTAATGCTCACTTTGAAAGTTCTGACGGGCAGACTTATGACATTCACCTGATAAACGGCGATAAAAGAATCGCTAATTATATGCGGCACCATGAGTCAGATTCCTATACTGCAACGCTTTCCTTTGATAAACATGGCAAACCAGTTTACATTTCTAAATTCTGGGAATAAGCAGTCTGGATAGCTCTTTCAGGGATTTGCACTTGACAAATATGTAAATTCTCTGCATAATAAAAGAAAAAGCCATGAAAAGAGGGTAGCCATGCAAATTATTAAACGTAATGGTCAAGTTGCTGAATTTGATCCTGATAAAATTTACCAAGCCATCTTAAAAGCAGCACAGACTGTGTATGTTCTCGATGATACTTGGCGCCAAAACCTTGCTCAAGTTACGAAAAAAGTAGTGCTTGATCTTCAAGATGCTCAGGTAGAACGCCCAACCATTAATATGATTCAGTCATTGGTTGAAAATCGTCTCATGGAAGCAGGCTTTATCAATATTGCTGAGCATTATATTTCATACCGTTTGCAACGAGATTTGGAGCGTAACGGTTATGGTGACAAAGTAATTGTACACCTTCGCTTTGAACAGACTAAATAAACAAAAGCCATCGTTTGATGGCTTTTGTTGTGTCTAATTGTCACTTTGTCTTTTTTAAAATTTTTATAAAGGATTCCAGTTCCTGCCCATGACCTATCTGCAGATAAGTTTCAGAAGTTGGTCTAATAAAGGATGATTCTAAAAAGCGAATCTGTTTGTGGACTTTGAATTTTTCAAGTGAAAACTCCTTAGGAAGTTGACAGGTCACATGTCTAGGGGAAATCTGATAAGGAATGCTAACCTTAGATTTGTCAATGATTGCTTGACTTTTAGCCATGTTTTGTTGAAAGAGGTCACCAAGTTTCTTAATATTTTTTTGGAACATGCCATTTTCGAGATAAACGGAAAGTGCTTTTTGCATGATGAGATTGGTATCATAGTCAATAAGTCCCTTGTGGCTCAAAAAGGTAGACTTAAGATTAGGAGGTAAAACAAGGCTACCTAGGCGCAAACCTGGAAAAAGGGTCATGGAGAAGGATTTGATATAGATGGTCTGATTTTGAGTATCATAGTAGTGAATAGGGAGATTTTTACTATCACTAAAGTCTCCCATATAGTCATCCTCGACGATATAAACATTATACTGATTGGCAAGTTGGGCTAGCTTTTCTTTTTCGCTAGCATTATAGCTTAATCCGAGAGGATTGGAGTAACGACTAATAGTATAGAAGAACTTAATCTGTCCAGATTTAAAGTACTCTTCCAAGCGGTCAAAATCCAAACCATCAAAACCACGGTTAATTGTCTCGTAAGCTAGATTTTGACGGTTGACAAGCTGGTTCATGCGATGATAGGTAGGTTGTTCTAAAAGAATTTTGTGGCCACCATTACCAAAATCCATCTGTGAAAGGATATAGAGGGCCTGTTGACTTCCTGAGGTTATGACAATCTGGTCCGAATTGACATAAATATCGTCAGCAATTAATCGACTCTTTAAGGCTTCAAGCAAATCTTTGAGTCCAGCTTGTTCATGATAATAGTTGAAGAGGTAGTCCTGATGACCCGCCAAACTTTCATCCAAACAAAGTTTAAAATCCTCGTAGGCCAATTGATTGTAATCATTAAGGTTAAGAAGGACCTTATTATCGACTTCATTGCGTCCTTCGAGAACATAATAGCCACTTTTGGGTACGGCGTAAATATAGTTTTGATACTTGAGTTCCAAGAGTGCTCTTTGGGCTGTATCCTTACTACAGGCATAAGTCTGGCTAAGTTGACGAATAGAGGGGAGCTTACTCCCTTTTTTTAAAGTACCATTTTGGATATCTTTGATAATGGTCTCGATAATATCTTGATAAATACTCATAACTGACCCCTTACAGATTTTTCCTTATTTTACCTTACTTCCCTTCTCAGAGCAATAGGCCCAGAGAAATTTGACAAGATTATTAGATTTTGACATAATAAGAAGGTTGTAAGGTAAAACTAAATTCCCCTTCCAAACAAGTTTAAGGAGATTATAAGAATGACTTTTAAGAAAATCTTAGGACTTCTCGCTCTTGCATGCTTGACCATTCTCGGTTTGTCAGCTTGTACACCCGAGAAAGAGCCTACTTGGACCTACGATAAAAACAAAATGCTATTTACAGGACAAGATGCTAGTGTACAAGTTCTTTCTGCAACTAAAATCGAATCACCAGAAGGTCAAAAAGCTGTACGCGTTCACTATAAACTTAGCAACTCAAGTAAAGAAACCATGAATGCCTATACTCTTTTGATGAAGGTAGTCCTTGATGTGAAACAAGAGAATGAAGAATTGAAAGTTGCGACAATGGTCTTCTCTAAAGATGATGACAGAGACAAGATTGCTAATAAGACAGAGATTGCACCTAAGGAAGTTAAGGAAATTGTTGTTGACTATGCTGTGTCTGATTTTGATCATGACTTGATCATTGAATTCTCAGATTATGGTACAGAAGCAAATGCGACTGCTAATATTTCATTGAAGAATCTTGAAAAAGCACCTGTCAAATACTTTGATAAAAAAGCTCAATAAAGATTATCGCCACATGGATGTGTGGTGATTTTTTATAGTTTTAAATCTGTACCCGGTCAGATAGAGGAATAGCCACTTGTTTAATCGTCAGAATTTTCATAAACTTATACTATATTTATTGACTAAGGAGTTTTAGGTATGTCAGCAAAACGTTTAACCATTTCTGCATTTTTCATGGCACTTGTCATTATTTTGAGTTCGAGTCTCTTATCTATCCCTGTGCCAGGAGGTCATTTCTATTTTAACGGGATTGTTATTTTCCTAGTTGGTTTAATTTTCCCACCTACAGAAGCAGTTATTATTGCGGGAGTAGGTTCCTTTATTGGAGATTTTCTTTTTTACCCTCTTCCTATGTGGGTAACTCTAGTAACACACAGCCTTCAAGTTCTTGCTATTGCACTCATTGTTGGAGGGCGTTTAGGAGAATTGAGCAAATCTAGGGCATCTTTAGGTCTCTTGCTTGGGGCTATTATTGATCTAGTAGGTTATGGCTTAGGAAGAGCCTTTATCTATGGTACGCCAGCTTATGCTATTATGAAGATTCCATTTGACCTTGTAGCTGCTATTCTTGGTTTAGGAGTGGCCTATTACATTTATTTCCACACAAGCTTTGTTAAACAGTTTAAAAAGACATGGGAAGGGAAATAGATGACCAAAGTAATTGTTGCCAATGACCTCGTTGGTCTAGGTAAGGTTGCTTTGACTAGTAGCCTCCCTATCATGTCAGCCTGTCAAACTGAAGTCCTTCCCTTGCCAACGGTTCTTTTATCATCGCATACAGGGGACTTTAATAATATTTATGTACGGGACCTTACAGATGACCTAAAAGGGTTTTGTAAGCAGTGGGAGCACTTGGATTTTAAAGTAGATGGCCTTGTGAGTGGTTATTTTAAGTCAGAAGAAGAACTAAAACTTGTAGGTCAATTAGCTCGCGATAAAGAGATACCTCTATTTGTTGATCCTATTATGGCTGACAATGGCCGTCTCTATCAAGGTTTTGATAGACACTATGTAGAAGCCATGAAAGATTTCTGTCAACAAGCAGATGTCATCATTCCTAATCTGACAGAAGCTGCCTTGTTGACGGATACTCCATATCTTGAAGCAGGTTCCTATGATAAAGTCACTGTTGAAAAGCTTTTGAGAGATTTGACCAAGCTTGGCCCTCGGAAAGTTATTGTGACAGGTATCTCATTTGAGACAGAAAAAATGGGTTTGGCTTATTTTGATAAAGAGACTAATGAAACGGCTTATCTTATGAGGAAAAGTTATCAATCTCATTTTTATGGTAGTGGAGATTTACTAACGGCAATCTTATCAGCTGGTTACTTTTATAACCTAGATTTACTAAAGGTTTGTGATTTGGCCTTGGATGTCATGGATAGAGTTCTTTCATCAACACTGTCCGATGGTCGTCCTTTAAAATACGGCCTATGCTATGAGACTCATATTGGTTTATTATTTAGTGGTTTTAATGCCCTATTGGAGGAGAAAAATGAAAAGTGATAAAACACGTGAATTAGTTATCTTAAGTTTGTATGCAGCTTTAATTATTGTGAGCGTACAGTTTATTCGTATTCCTTTTGGACCTCAATTTGTTCATTTGGGAAATGCCCTAGTTGTGATTGCTGTTTTGATTTTTGGAGCCAGAAAAGGTGCGCTAGTCGCAACAGTAGGGTTAGGGCTATTTGATATTTTCAATGGTTATGCTGCCGAGGTCTGGATTACTATTTTAGAATCCTTGATTGTCTGTCTGGTGCTCTATCTTGTTTTTGAAAAGCTACTAAAATCAAATGACAAAATGGTAAATATCATAATCATTGGAGTTATAGCTGCAGTAACCAAAATTATTTTGAATTTTATTAAGTATACGATTATTAATAGTATCGTTGCGGCTCTACCAGTAAATGCTGCCATGGTATTGGCACTTACTAAAATAGGAGGGACCTTTGGAACATCAGTAGTGACTATTATTGCAGTTCCTCTCCTATATCCTGTCTTTGAACGTATTTTACAGAGAAACTAAAGAGTTAGCAGGTTGGTCCTGCTTTTTCTTTTTAATTTTCCAGAAGCATAGGTCCAAATTTTCACTAAAAAATGGTAAAATAGTAGAGTTAATGTCAAGAAAGGAAAGGGCTGAAGACTGTTTTAGCCCAGATATGCTATGTCTATTTTAGAAGTCAAAAATCTTAGTCACGGATTTGGTGACCGTGCTATTTTTGAAAATGTCTCATTCCGTTTGCTCAAAGGTGAGCATATCGGTCTTGTCGGTGCTAACGGTGAAGGGAAATCAACCTTCATGTCTATCGTTACTGGAAAATTGCAGCCAGATGAAGGTAAGGTAGAGTGGTCTAAGTACGTTACAGCGGGTTACTTGGATCAGCATGCTGTTCTTGAAAAGGGGATGACCGTTCGTGATGTCCTTCGTACGGCTTTTGATGAGCTCTTTAAAACTGAAGAACGCATCAACGAGATTTACATGTCTATGGCTGACGAAGGAGCCGACGTTGATGCTCTGATGGAAGAAGTAGGTGAGCTTCAGGATCGCTTGGAAACGCGTGATTTCTATACACTAGATGCTAAGATTGATGAGGTTGCCCGTGCACTAGGTGTCATGGATTTTGGTATGGATACAGATGTAACGGACCTTTCAGGAGGTCAACGTACCAAGATTCTCTTGGCTAAGTTATTGCTTGAAAAACCAGATATCTTGCTTCTTGATGAGCCTACCAACTATTTGGATGCTGAACATATTGCCTGGCTTAAACGCTATCTTCAAGAATATGAAAATGCCTTTGTCCTCATTTCGCACGATATTCCGTTCCTAAACGATGTGATTAACATTGTCTACCATGTTGAAAATCAAGATCTGGTTCGCTATGCAGGTGATTATGACAATTTCCAATCTGTCTATGCAATGAAGAAAGCTCAATTGGAAGCAGCCTATGAACGTCAGCAAAAGGAAATTGCAGACCTTCAAGATTTTGTTAACCGTAACAAGGCGCGTGTTGCTACTCGAAATATGGCCATGTCGCGTCAGAAGAAATTGGATAAGATGGAAATTATCGAGTTGCAGGCAGAGAAGCCAAAACCAGAATTCCATTTCAAGGAAAGCCGTACACCTGGACGCTTTATTTTCCAAACCAAAGATCTCGTTATTGGTTACGACCGTCCGTTGACCAAGGCTCCATTGAATCTTACATTCGAACGTAATCAAAAGGTAGCTATTGTCGGTGCCAATGGTATCGGTAAGACCACTTTGCTTAAGAGCCTGCTTGGTATTATTCAACCACTCGAAGGAGAAGTTGAAACAGGTGATTTTATTGACCTAGGTTATTTTGAACAAGAAGCAGAAGGCTCACGTCAGACGCCTCTTGAAGCGGTTTGGGACGCTTTCCCAGCTCTAAATCAAGCTGAGGTTCGTGCAGCTCTAGCCAAATGCGGATTAACCTCTAAGCATATTGAAAGTCAAATTCAGGTGCTTTCAGGTGGAGAACAGGCTAAGGTTCGTTTCTGTCTCCTTATGAATCGTGAAAATAATGTCCTTGTTCTGGACGAACCGACCAACCACTTGGATGTTGACGCCAAGGATGAATTGAAGCGTGCCCTTCAGGCCTTTAAAGGTAGTGTCCTCATGGTATGTCACGAACCCGAATTTTATGAAGGTTGGACAGATGTTTGGGATTTTAATGAGTTAGTATAGTGATAAAAGAGTGTTGGCATTCTCTAAAGAGAGACTTGCTCACTCTTTTTTTATGTTAAAGAGACGAGTAGACTTACTAAGACTTGATGAGACGGAGATGGTGTAGAGGAAGGTTGTCATCATCATAAAGTGTTTTTCTACAGATTTTGTCGTGACCTATTTGGGTCTTGAGCATACAAATTTAATTTGTTCAAAAAGTAACAAAGTCTGAGCATAAAAGGTGTAACCGTTTTCTGATTATGGTAGAATAAAACAGTAAACTATTATCAAAAGAAAGTTGGACAAACTTATGTCAAAAATCGTAGTTGTTGGTGCTAACCACGCTGGTACTTTTAGTATTAATACTATTCTCGATAATTACGGAGACCAAAATGAAGTAGTTGTTTTCGACCAAAACTCTAACATTTCATTCTTGGGTTGTGGTATGGCCCTTTGGATCGGTAATCAAATCTCAGGTTCTGATGGTCTTTTCTATGCCAACAAAGAAGGACTTGAAAGCAAGGGCGCTAAAGTTTATATGAACTCACCAGTTGAGTCTATTGACTTTGATGGTAAAACTGTTACAGCCCTCGTAGATGGTAAAGAGCATGTTGAATCATATGACAAATTGATTTTGGCTACAGGTTCTCAACCAATCTTGCCTCCAATCGAAGGTGCCGAAATTAAAGAAGGTAGCCGTACTTTCGAAGCTACGCTTGAAAACCTTCAATTCGTTAAACTTTTCCAAAACGCTCAAGAAGTTATTGATAAGTTGAACGACAAATCCCAAGATATCAAACGTGTAGCGGTTGTAGGTGCTGGTTACATTGGTGTTGAATTGGCTGAAGCTTTCCAACGTCATGGAAAAGAAGTTATCCTTATCGACGTTGTTGATACATGTTTGGCAGGTTATTACGACCATGACTTGACTGACCTTATGGCTAAAAATATGGAAAGCCACGGTATCAAATTGGCATTTGGTGAAACTGTTAAAGCAGTAGAAGGTGAAACTAAGGTAGAACGCATCGTTACAGATAAAAATGCTTACGATGTCGATATGGTTGTTCTTGCTGTTGGCTTCCGTCCTAACACAGCTCTCGGTGCTGGTAAGTTGGAAACATTCCGTAATGGCGCTTACCTTGTTAATAAGAAACAAGAAACATCAATCAAAGATGTTTATGCAGTTGGTGACTGTGCTACCGTTTATGACAATGCCCTTGATGATGTGAACTACATTGCCTTGGCTTCAAACGCTGTTCGTTCAGGTATTGTCGGTGGTCATAATGCCGGTGGTGGCGATGTTGAATCAAACGGTGTTCAAGGATCAAATGGTATCTCAATATATGGTTTGAACATGGTATCAACTGGTTTGACAGAAGAAAAAGCAAAACGCTTTGGTTTCAATCCAGCAGTAGTATCTTCAACAGATCTTCAAAAAGCTGCCTTTATGGAAGATGAAAATGAAGACGTTACAATCAAGATCGTCTATGACAAAGATACACGCAAAGTTCTTGGTGCTCAAATGGTATCACGCATGGACATCTCTATGGGAATCCACATGTTCTCATTGGCTATCCAAGAAGGTGTAACTATTGACCGTCTTCAATTGCTTGATCTGTTCTTCTTGCCACACTTTAACCAACCGCTTAGCTATATTGCTAAAGCAGCTATCTCAGCTAAATAATCTTAAACAGCTAATTCAGTCGAATTAGCTGTTTTTTCTTTTTTAATACGAAAAAAGCCTCCTACTGGAGACTTTTATTTAACTAATGTTAGATTAGTTTTTTGAAGCTTCTTGGAATTCAGGGTTTTTCCATGCTTCATCAATGATAGCTTGCAATTCGTCAGCAGAAGCTTTCATTTTTTGTTGTTCCGCATCGTTCAATGGGATGTTTACTGGACGTACGATACCGTGTGCACCTACGATAGCAGGTTGACCGATAAAGACGTTGCTTACACCATATTGACCTTCTTGGAATACAGACAATGGAAGTACTGCATTTTCATCGTCAAGAATAGCTTTAGTGATACGAGCAAGGGCAACGGCGATACCATAGTAAGTAGCACCTTTTTTATTGATGATTGTGTAAGCGGCATCACGAACACCTTCGAACAATTCAACCAATTCAGATTCTTGAACGTTTTGAGTGTCTTTAAGGAATTCTTCAAGGTTTACACCGGCGATGTTAGCGTGTGACCAAACGGCAAATTCTGAGTCACCGTGTTCACCCATGATGTAGGCGTGAACTGAACGAGCATCAACGTCAAGTTTTTCAGCAAGTGCTTGACGGAAACGAGCTGAGTCAAGTGAAGTACCTGAACCGATAACGCGTTCTTTAGGGAATCCTGAGAATTTCCATGTTGAGTAAGTCAATACGTCAACTGGGTTAGCTGCTACAAGGAAGATTCCATTGAAGCCTGATTCAACAACTTGAGTAACGATAGATTTGTTGATAGCAAGGTTTTTACCAACAAGATCAAGACGAGTTTCACCTGGTTTTTGTGGAGCACCAGCAGTGATAACTACAAGGTCAGCATCCGCACAGTCTTCGTATTTAGCTGCGTAGATTTTTTTAGGTGAAGTGAAAGCAAGCGCGTGGCTAAGGTCAAGCGCATCACCAACAGCTTTTTCGAACAATTGTGGAATTTCGATGATACCAAGTTCTTGAGCGATACCTTGGTTTACAAGTGCGAAAGCGTAAGATGAACCTACGGCACCGTCACCAACGAGGATGACTTTTTTGTGTTGTTTAGTTGCAGTCATGGGTCTAAACATCTCCTTATTTTTTAATTGGGTTACCCCGTACACTGCTTATTCTACCACTTTAAGTGATGGATGTCACGAAATAATAAGGAAATAATAGATGAAAGCGTTTACACAACTGAAAAGTAAAGCGTTTTATGGTATAATATTATAGAAATTTTCTATACTCTTTTATTAGAGTTTGGAATGATTTGAATGAAAGAAAAGAGGCATTTTTAGAGTGCAAGATAATAATTTAATTGACGTTAATTTGACGTCTGAGATGAAGACAAGCTTTATCGATTATGCCATGAGTGTTATCGTGTCTCGTGCTCTCCCAGATGTTCGTGACGGTTTAAAACCTGTACAACGTCGTATTCTATATGGAATGAATGAGCTTGGGGTGACACCTGATAAGCCACATAAAAAATCTGCCCGTATTACCGGGGATGTTATGGGTAAATATCACCCACACGGAGACTCATCTATCTATGAAGCCATGGTTCGTATGGCGCAATGGTGGAGCTACCGTTACATGTTGGTTGACGGTCACGGGAACTTTGGTTCTATGGATGGTGATGGGGCTGCCGCTCAGCGTTATACTGAGGCGCGTATGTCTAAAATCGCCTTGGAAATGCTTCGTGATCTCAATAAGAATACCGTTGATTTTCAAGATAACTATGATGGATCAGAACGTGAGCCAATAGTTCTTCCGTCACGTATTCCAAACCTTCTTGTCAATGGTGCGACAGGGATTGCCGTTGGTATGGCGACTAACATCCCACCACACAATTTGGCTGAAACGATTGATGCTGTCAAATTGATGATGGATAATCCTGAAGTCACAACACGTGAACTGATGGAAGTTCTTCCTGGTCCAGACTTTCCAACTGGTGGCTTGGTCATGGGGAAATCTGGTATTCACCGTGCATATGAAACTGGTAAGGGTTCTATTGTTCTTCGTTCGCGTACTGAAATTGAAACAACTAAATCAGGTCGTGAGCGTATTGTTGTCACTGAGTTTCCTTACATGGTCAATAAGACCAAGGTCCATGAACATATCGTTCGTTTAGCTCAAGAAAAACGTATTGAGGGGATTACAGCAGTCCGTGACGAGTCTTCTCGCGAGGGGGTACGTTTTGTCATCGAAGTGCGTCGTGATGCATCTGCTAATGTTATCTTGAACAATTTGTTCAAATTAACGCAACTTCAGACAAACTTCAGCTTCAACATGTTGGCCATTGAAAAGGGTGTTCCTAAAATCCTTTCTTTGCGTCAAATCTTGGCTGACTATATTGCGCACCAACAAGAAGTTGTGGTTCGTCGTACACAGTTTGACAAGGATAAGGCTGAAGCACGTGCCCACATTTTAGAAGGTTTGCTGATTGCTCTTGATCATTTGGATGAAGTGATTACGATTATCCGTAACAGTCAAACTGATGCTGAGGCTCAAGCTGAGTTAATGGCTCGCTTCGAACTCACGGAACGTCAAAGTCAAGCTATTCTTGATATGCGTTTGCGTCGTTTGACAGGTTTGGAACGTGATAAGATTCAAAATGAGTACAATGATCTCTTGGCTCTGATTGCTGATTTAGCTGATATTTTGGCAAAACCAGAACGTGTCATTGCTATCATCAAGGAAGAATTGGACGAAAGCAAGCGTAAATTTGCAGATGCTCGCCGCACAGAGCTTATGGTCGGAGAAGTTATTTCTCTTGAAGATGAGGACCTCATCGAGGAAGAAGATGTTGTTATCACTCTCTCAAATAAAGGGTATATTAAACGTTTAGCCCAAGACGAGTTCCGTTCTCAAAAACGTGGTGGTCGCGGTGTCCAAGGTACTGGTGTTAACGATGATGACTTTGTTCGTGATATTGTCTCAACAAGCACTCATGATCACCTTTACTTCATGACTAATAAGGGGCGTGTATACCGTCTTAAGGGGTATGAAATCCCAGAATACGGTCGCACAGCCAAAGGTTTACCTATCGTCAATCTCTTGAAGTTGGACGAAGGTGAGACCATTCAAACAGTCATTAATGCCAAGAGTGATGAAGCTTCTGAAAATAATCACCTTGTCTTTGTAACTCGCCAAGGTTTAGTTAAACGTACAAAAGAAGCGGAATTTAAGAACATTCGTCAAAATGGGTTGATTGCCTTGAAACTTAGAGAAGGTGACGAGCTAATCAATGTTTTCTTGACTACTGGTAATGAAGAAATTGTCATTGGTACTAAATTTGGTTACAGTGTACGTTTCAAAGAGGATACTATTCGAAGCATGAGTCGTATGGCTGCCGGTGTTAAAGGGGTAACTCTTCGTGATGGTGACCAAGTTGTTGGTGCAGCTGCCATTACAGAAGACCAAGAAGTCTTGATTATCACTGAAAAGGGTTACGGTAAGCGTACCTCAGCTACTGAATACCCAACGAAGGGTCGTGGTGGTAAAGGTATCAAGACTGCCAATATCACAGAGAAGAATGGTAACCTAGCAGGTATTGTAACAGTGTCTGGCGATGAGGATATCATGGTCATCACCGATACAGGTGTTATCATCCGTACTGCCGTTGCTAATATTTCACAAACTGGTCGTGCCACTCAAGGGGTTAAGGTCATGCGTTTGGATGACTCTGCTCGTATTGTAACCTTTGCTTTAGTTGAGCCAGAAGAAGTTGAACAAGCTTCCGAAGATCAAGAAAGTGGTGACAACTAATGAGCAAAGATAAGAAAAATAACGTAACAAAAAAACGCCGTAAGTGGCTTGATATTCTTCGCTGGGTGTTGATTGTTGTTCTCTTAGTTGTTGGTCTAGCCTTGATTTTCAATAAGTCTATTCGAAACACAGTGATTGCTTGGAATACAAATAAGTATCAAGTGAGCAAGGTTTCTAAAAAGACTATTGAGAAAAACAAGGAAGCTAAGACTAGCTTTGACTTTGATACCGTTAAATCAATTAGTACAGAGTCTGTCTTGCAGGCACAGATGGATGCTCAAGAGCTTCCTGTCGTTGGTGGTATTGCTATTCCAGAGGTAGGTATCAATCTCCCTATTTTCAAAGGACTTGGCAATACAGAGTTGACTTACGGTGCAGGAACGATGAAAGAAGATCAAGTCATGGGTGGTGAAAATAACTATTCACTAGCTAGCCACCACGTCTTTGGTATTGCCGGTGCATCTGATATGCTATTTTCACCGCTAGATAAGGCTAAGGAAGGTATGAAGATTTATCTTACGGATAAAAATAAAGTCTATACCTATGTTATTAGTGAGGTGAAGGTTGTTCAACCAACTGAAGTAGCAGTAGTTGATGATACACCTGGCAAGTCTGAAGTTACCCTTGTAACTTGTACGGATGCCGAAGCAACTCAGCGTACAATCGTCAAAGGTGAATTGAAATCACAGGTAGATTTTGACAAGGCAAGTTCAGATATTATTGAAGCCTTTAATAAGTCGTACAATCAATTTCAAAGTTAAGAAAGGGCCTTCGGGCCTTTTTCAATGGAGGAAAAAATGTTTTTAAATACAGTGCACCATGTTGCTATTATTGTTTCTGATTATGACTTGTCTCGTGATTTTTATGTCAATAAACTTGGTTTTGAGATTATTCGGGAAAATCACCGTCCGGAACGTCATGATTATAAGTTAGACCTACGCTGTGGAGGTATAGAACTTGAAATCTTCGGCAATAAGACCAGTGATTCGAACTATGTGGAGCCCCCAAAACGTCCGTCTTATCCTGAGGCATGTGGCTTACGTCATTTAGCTTTCAGAGTGACTAATATTGAAGAGGTCGTCCAAGAGTTAGAACAAAAGGGTATCTCCTGCCAACCTATTCGCAAGGACACTTTTACCGGTGAAAAGATGACTTTCTTTGCTGATCCAGATGGTCTTCCTTTAGAGTTGCACGAGTAGTTTTTTTAACCTTAATTTTTTAAGTCATGGTATAATAGGTGAACGGCTGAGCCTAGAGTCAGTCGTCCTTTAGGAGATTATGGAATACTATTCTATTTTCGAAAGGAAACACATATGAAATTGAAAAAACTTCTTGTTACTGGGATGGCTATATTGGCTTCAGTAACAGCCTTTACTTCGGTTGCTCAAGCAGCAACATCATCACAGGTCCAAAAGGTTATTGATGAATCTTATGTTCAACCAGACTATGTGATGGGGTATTCATTGTCGGAAGAGCAACGAAATGAAACCTTGAATTTATTAGGGTATGATAGTAGTAAGGATACTAATGTCAAGACCTTGACGACATCTGCTTACGCCAATATCATGAATGTGGCTGACGATTCTAGTCTTCAGCTATATTCTTCGGTTAAGATTGCTAAGCTGGGTGCTAAGGAAACCTTGAGTGTAGAGATTGTGACACCGCAAAATATCACGAAAATCACTCCAGATATGTACCGTAATGCTGCCACGACACTTGGTATCGAACATGCTAAGATTACGGTAGCAGCACCAATCGCAGTTACTGGAGAAAGTGCCTTGGCTGGTATTTACTATTCCCTTGAGCAAAATGGAGCTAAAGTTTCAGATGAAAGCAAAGAGCTTGCGCAAGAGGAACTCAAAACCCTTTCTCAAATTAATGAGGAAAATTCAGGTAAGACTGACTATGACGCAGACAAGCTTAATGTAGCTATGACTGATATTAAGTCAGCTGTTGCTGATAAAGGGGATAAGTTGACTGAAGATCAAGCTAAAACGATTGTTCAGCAAACGGTCAATAACTATAACTTGGATCTTTCAGATACGCAAATTAATCTTCTGGTGAATTTTGCTTTGAATTTGTCTAAGTCTTCAATCATTGATAGTGCTAGTTTCAAGTCGAGCTTGAGTTCACTTAAGGATTCTATCGTTTCGAAAGCTGGTAATACCTTCTCTGGAATTAACTTAAACTTTAATGCCAACAAAACACTTGAGAATAGCAAAAATATTTTTGCACAAATTTGGCAAGCTATTGTAGATTTCTTTACTGGATTTTCTAAATAGTAAAAGAGCTATCCATTTGGATGGCTTTTTTCTATTTTTCAGAAAATATGTGAAATGCTATTGAAATTATTCCAACAATTGTGTACAATGGTAAACATCAATTCAGATTATTCTGAAAATTTGTTTTAGGAGATTCTCTTATGTCACAAACAAGTGTAACTAGTCAGTCTACCTGGCGTAGTAAAATAAAAGCAATGGGACCCGGTATCCTAATGGCTTCGGCGGCCGTAGGTGGTTCCCACATCGTTTCATCTACCCAAGCGGGTGGTTCTTATGGATGGGCCTTGTTAGGCTTGGTTATTCTGGCTAACCTCTTCAAATACCCATTCTTCCGTTTTGGTGCTGAGTATACCGCAGATACAGGTAAAACCCTTGTTGAAGGTTATGCTGAGAAAGGTAAGTTCTATCTTTGGGTATTCTTTATTTTGAATGTCTTTTCAGCCTTGGTTAATACTGCAGGTGTTTCTATTCTTTGTTCAGCCATCATTGCTAGTGCCTTTCCAATGCTTGGTTTGAGTATTACCACTTGGTCAATCATTTTGGTTGCAATCATTTGGGGTATGTTACTCTTTGGTGGTTACAAACTTCTTGATGGCATGGCTAAATGGATCATGTCAGCCTTGACTATAGCAACAGTAGCAGCAGTTATTATTGCAGCAATCAAACACCCAGAGTACAGTGCTGACTTCGTTGAAAAAACACCATGGCAGTTAGCAGCCCTTCCATTTATCGTTTCACTTCTTGGATGGATGCCAGCTCCAATTGAAATTTCAGCCATTAACTCACTTTGGTCAGCTGAGAAAAAGAAAACTGTTGATTTTAACACTGACGATGCCCTCTTTGACTTTAACGTTGGTTTCATCGGAACAGCTATTCTTGCAGTATTCTTTGTAGCGCTCGGTGCTCTTATCCAGTATCCAACTGGTAAACCAGTAGAAGCAGCATCAGCTAAGTATATTGCTCAGTTTGTTGGTATGTATGCCTCAGTACTTGGTGAGTGGTCACGCTATTTGATTACCTTTATCGCTTTCTTGTGTATCTTTGGTACTGTGATTACTGTTATCGATGGTTATTCACGTGTTAACGAAATTTCTCTTCGTCTTTTGTTTAACCAAAAAGAAAAAAATCAAACACCATTGAATGTTTGGATGACATTGACAGCTATTCTTGGTCTCATCATTATTTTCTTCTTCCAAGGTCAAGTAGCAACAATGCTTCGTTTTGCCATGATTGGTTCATTCCTTACAACACCTTTCTTTGCGCTTTTGAATTATGTACTTGTTACAAAAGCAAAGAGAGACCTTCCAACTTGGTTGAAAGGACTTGCTATTGCAGGTTTGATTTTCTTGTTCGGATTTGCCCTCTTCTTTATCTGGGCTTTGGCTATTGGTAAAGCAGGTTAATAGGATTAAACGGTTTCCATATGGAAGCTGTTTTTTTTATTTTAAAGGAGGGGAGTAGGAGAGATTATAGCCAAGAGAATACAAAAAAAGCCATTCCAATTGGAATGGCTTAACAACAAGATGTTGCTTATTTGAGACCGTATTTTTTGTTGAAACGATCCACGCGTCCGTCTGCTTGAGTGAATTTTTGACGGCCAGTGTAGAATGGGTGTGAATCTGATGAAATTTCTACACGGATAAGTGGATAAGTTTCACCTTCGAATTCAACTGTTTCGTTTGAGTGTTTAGTTGAACCGCTAAGGAATTGGTAACCAGTAGTTGTGTCCATGAATACTACTTGACGGTAATCTGGATGGATATCTTTTTTCATGTTAAAATATTTCCTTTCTGCCATGGTACTTTCCGCACCATAGTTTTTTTAACTATTTTAGTTTATCAAAAGGTGGTCTTCTTGACAAGTCTTTTTTACTATTTTTTAGGAAATTCGCATTTTGTAAATGCCACCTGTCTGAAAGCATCGATTATCTTTATCAACGATGATAGCTTCAAGATTTGGTTGTGAACTAACTTCCTGGAAAATGCGTTCTAGACTTGAGCCAAATAAACGTGTCGTCCAAATTTCACCATCGACTGAGAGGGATGAAATGATGGTAAGACTAGCTAGATCACTAGAGACAGGGTAGCCAGTTTGACTATCGAAAATATGATGATAGGTTTTGCCATTTATTTCAAAAGTGCGTTCATAAATTCCTGAAGTGACAATAGATTGGTCTCTTATAGCAAGCACCATAAGATTTGTGTTTCTATTCTCCTTGGGATTTTGAATACCAATCCGCCATTTTTTATCAGGATTATGGAGAGCTGGTCCAAAGGTTAGAACATTACCTCCAAGATTAATTAGGGCACTGGTCACTTTTTCCGCTTTAAGAAAATCTGCAATACGATCTGCAATATATCCTTTTGCCAGGGCACCAAGATCAATTTTCATCCCTTTTTCTTTGAGAAAAACGCTTTGATTTTCCTCGGATAGAACAATGGCATTGGGATTGATAATTTCCAGGAGCGGACGAATTTCTTCAGGCAGAGGCAACTTGGCATCTGAAAAACCAATGCGCCAAGTCTGAATGAGAGGTCCAATGGCAATGTTAAGGTGACTTCCAGGTTGGCAGCTATGCCATTTTCCAAGAGCAATAAGTTCAAAAAGCTCTGGGTGAACCGTCACCGAATGTAAGCCTGCTGCCTTGTTAATTTTCATGAGTTCGGAACTGTCGTCATTGGCTGAGAAGCGCTTATTGTAGGTATGTAGGAGTGCTTCAACCTGGTCTAGCAGGGGTTCTGGTTCTTCATGATAGATAGAGACGTCAATCACAGTTCCCATGAGACGTACACGACGATTAGTGAGTTGCATGGGCAACGGTATCCTTGATTTCTTGATAGATTTGTTCGTTTTCGTCTAAGCTGTAGGAATTGGCACCACTAGCAAGTGGGTGGCCTCCACCGTCATGACGTTTAGCAATCTCGTTGATGACAATGCTTTTACTGCGCAGACGTACACGGTAATGCCCTTCAGGCTGCTCTACGAAAATAGCCCAAGATTCGACGCAATCAATACGACCTGGAGTGCCAACAATTGCAGAACTTTCAGCATCAGTGACATTGAATTCATCCAAAATCTTTCGTGTCAAGACAACTCGAGCCGCACCATTTTCATCGACTTCTAGATTATCGAAAACATAACCTTGTAATTTAGCAATTTTGAATGGGAAACTATCCATACGACGAGCCATTGCTGCAAAATCAAAGTCGTATTCACGAAGTTTAGCCGCAATTTGAAGTGTTTTAGGTGTCGTAGACGGAAAGAGGAAGCGACCTGTGTCGCCAACAATACCATTGTAAAGAACACGAGCAGCGGCATCTGACAAGGAAAGGCCAAGAGTGAGAGCCCAGTCAGTCACAATTTCGCTGGCACTTGAAGCAGTCGTATCAACTAAGAGGAGGTCTCCGTAGGCATCGTCGTTAGGATGATGGTCAATTTTGATAAGAAAGTCCCCCTTATCAAAACGGTCGTCGTCGATACGAGGAGTGTTGGCTGTATCGGTAACAATAACAAGCGCTCCTTCATAGTCTTGGTCAGTTACCTTATCCATTTCAGCAATCCAAGATAAGGTAGGTTCATTGACACCTGTCGCAAGAACCTTTTTATCTGGAAAGTTTGTTTTTAAAATTTCCTTCAGTCCTACCTGACTACCAATGGCATCAGGGTCAGGTCTTTGGTGGCGGTGAATAATAATAGTGTCATGGGCTTTAATTTTTTCTAAAATAGCTTGAAATACAGTCATGAATATCTCCTTGTGATTTTGTTTCCATTATATCATGAAACAATAGAAAAACGGTTAGCCTAGGCAAACCGTTATAAAATTAGATATCTTTATAGTCGACTTCAAGTCCACGTTTAACCGCTGGACGGTTGGCAATTTTTTCAGTCCATGCTTGAAGGTGCTTGTATTCTTTAACATCAAGGAAAATACCAGCCTTGTCCCAAATCTTATCTTGGGCAAGACGGCCATACCAAGACCAGATTGCGATATCAGCGATAGTGTATTCATCACCGGCAATATAAGATTTGGTTGCTAATTCTTTATCTAGCAAGTCAAGTTGGCGTTTGGCTTCCATGGCAAAACGGTTAATGCCATATTCGATTTTTTCAGGTGCATAGTGGAAGAAGTGCCCAAAGCCACCACCTAAGAAGGGAGCAGCACCTGTTTGCCAAAAGAGCCAGTTGAGAACTTCCGTACGTTTTGCGTGATCAGTTGGAATGAGTTTTCCGAATTTTTCAGCCAAGTAAAGCAGGATGTTAGCTGATTCAAAGACACGAACCGGTTGGTCTTCAGAGTAATCCATCATGGCTGGAATCTTTGAGTTTGGATTGATCGAAACAAAGTCGGATCCGAATTGGTCACCGTCACCAATCTTAATACGATAAGCGTCATAGCCCGCTTGAGTCACACCGAGTTCTTTCAGTTCTTCAAGCATGATAGTTGCCTTGATACCATTAGGTGTCGGAAGAGTATAGAGTTGGAAAGGTTGGTCACCTTTAGGTAAAGTTTGTTCAAAACGTGCACCAGCTGTAGGTTGATTGAGGCCGCCCCAGGCACCTCCCATAGAGGTTGGATTTTGCCAAACTTCTGGTAAAATATAGTCAGACATAAAGTTTCTCCTTGTATTCTTGATAGTTACATCCTAACAAAATGCTAATGGCATTTCAAGAATCTACTACGTCCTATTAGCGCGACACCTTGACTTTTTCTATAAGAATGATAAGATAGTAAAAATTAATTTTTATCTGATAAAAACATATTGCTTAGAGAGGAAGAAAAGAATGACTGCTATTGATTTTCATAAGTTGGCTAAAACAGAACTACACTGCCATTTGGATGGTTCTCTATCATTGGAAACTATTCGTCACCTAGCTGACTTAGCAAAGATTGAGTTACCTAAGGATGATGCGGAGCTCAAACACCATGTGACAGCCCCGGCTACCTGTGAGAGTCTTCTAGATTATCTAGAGGCTTTTGATTACATTCGTCCTTTGCTTCAAACAAAGGAAGCTTTGACCATTGCGGCTTATGATGTCGCTAAACAGGCTGCTCTTGAAAATGTTATCTATATTGAAGTGCGTTTTGCTCCCGAATTGTCAATGGATAAGGGGTTGACTGTCGCTGAAACCATTGATGCCGTTTGTCAAGGCTTACGTCAAGCTCAAGAAGAATTTGGAATTGTAGCTAAGGCCCTAGTTTGTGGCATGCGTCAATCAAATCAAGATTTAACGGCTCGTATTCTTAATGAAGCAAATAAGGTTGAAGATAGTGACTTTGTTGGTTTTGATTTTGCCGGAGATGAGCATCATTATGGACCTAAAGCGATTAAACCTCTCATTGAACAAATCCAAAGTTACAACCGTCCCATGACTTTTCATGCTGGTGAGTGTGGTTGCCCAGCCTTTTTGGCTGAGTCGATTGCCATGGGAATTAAGCGTAATGGCCATGCAACGATCTTGGCTCAAGAGCCTGAGCTTTTGGAAGAGTTTGTCAAAAATGGTGTCACAGGAGA
Source organism: Streptococcus parasalivarius (assembly GCF_054785155.1). Taxonomy (NCBI): domain Bacteria; kingdom Bacillati; phylum Bacillota; class Bacilli; order Lactobacillales; family Streptococcaceae; genus Streptococcus; species Streptococcus parasalivarius. Next base: position 73,473 of record NZ_BAABOB010000009.1, on the reverse strand, counting down.
GTTATGTTTAACAAGTAATCTGCAGACTAAGGCGGCCGTTACAGTTGCTGATTTTCCTTATTTAAAAATGAAAGCAGCAGGTGCGAATATTACCATTAATACGGACAATCGTACCGTTTCTGATACAAACTTAACCAAGGAATACGAACTCTATCACAAGCATTTTAATAGCTCAGTGCAAGACTTTTATGCTCATAATAAGACGGCAATCGAAGCTTCATTTGCTAATGACGAGGAGAAAGAAGAACTTCTTGAAAAATTGGCTAAAGCCTATTCATAAGAAGCTATTAGACTGGTGAAATGTTATTAGGATGATAAGATTGAACCATTTGAAACACAAGTCAAACCTATTATAAAAATAAGGGAGTGAGGCGAACTTTTTTCAAAAATTGTTCAGTCTCTCTCCCTTTTACGCTTAGAATTATGATAAAATAAGTACAATACATATTTTAGAGGAGACTGGTTTGGCACAACTTTATTTTCGCTATGGCACTATGAATTCTGGGAAATCCATTGAAATTCTTAAGGTTGCCTATAATTACGAAGAACAAGGAAAACCAGTAGTATTGTTGACCAGTTGTTTGGATAATCGCGATGGGGTTGGCTATATCTCTAGTCGTATTGGCATGAAACGGAAGGCATATCCTATTGGTGATGATACGGATATTTTTGGTTACATTGCTAATATGGATCCACGACCGTACTGTGTTTTAGTTGATGAGGCTCAGTTTTTGACCCGTGCGAATGTCTATGATTTGGCACGAATTGTTGATGAGTTAGATATCCCAGTGATGGCTTTTGGTCTCAAAAATGATTTTCAGAACAATCTCTTTGAAGGTTCTAAATATCTTTTGCTTTTGTCTGATAAGATTGATGAGATCAAGACCATTTGTCATTATTGCTCGAGAAAGGCAACCATGGTTCTTCGTATGGAAGATGGTAAGCCAGTTTATGAGGGAGCACAAGTTCAAATTGGAGGACACGAGAGTTATATCTCTGTTTGTCGAAAGCACTGGTTTAATCCACCTCACGAAAACATAATCCCTTTGAATAAGGCCTAAAAATGACTATTAGTTATATAAGGAGAAAAGATAACAGATGAATATTTATGATCAGTTACAAGCGGTTGAAGACCGCTATGAGGAATTGGGTGAATTGCTTAGTGACCCTGAAGTTGTTTCAGACACTAAACGCTTCATGGAGTTGTCACGTGAAGAAGCAAATACTCGTGAAACTGTGACAGCTTACCGTGAGTACAAGCAAGTCATCCAAAGTATCTCAGATGCTGAAGAGATGATTAAGGAAGCAAGCGGTGATCCTGACTTGGAAGAAATGGCTAAGGAAGAACTCAAAGAATCCAAAGCCGCTAAAGAAGAGTATGAAGAACGTTTGAAAATTCTTCTCTTGCCAAAAGACCCTAATGATGACAAGAATATTATCCTCGAAATTCGTGGGGCTGCAGGTGGTGATGAAGCTGCCTTGTTTGCGGGTGATCTTCTAGCTATGTACCAAAAATACGCAGAAACACAAGGTTGGCGCTTTGAGGTCATGGAAGCCTCTTATAATGGTGTCGGTGGTATCAAAGAAGTGGTTGCCATGGTTTCAGGGCAATCCGTGTATTCTAAACTCAAATATGAATCAGGAGCACACCGTGTGCAACGTGTGCCTGTGACTGAAAGTCAAGGTCGTGTTCATACCTCTACAGCAACTGTTTTGGTTATGCCAGAAGTTGAAGAAGTAGAGTACGAAATTGATCCTAAGGACCTTCGTGTCGATATCTATCACGCTTCTGGTGCCGGTGGTCAGAACGTCAATAAGGTTGCGACTGCGGTTCGTATGGTTCACATTCCTACTGGAATCAAAGTAGAGATGCAAGAAGAACGTACACAACAGAAGAATCGTGATAAAGCCATGAAGATTATTCGTGCGCGTGTTGCGGACCACTTTGCACAGATTGCTCAAGATGAACAAGATGCTGAGCGTAAATCGACTGTTGGTACAGGGGATCGTTCAGAGCGTATCCGTACGTACAATTTCCCACAAAACCGTGTTACGGATCACCGTATTGGTTTGACCCTACAAAAGCTTGATACGATTCTAGCTGGTAAATTAGATGAAGTTGTGGATGCCTTGGTTCTTTATGATCAAACGCAAAAATTGGAAGAGCTTAACAAATGATTTTAGCGGATGTCCTGGCTGACTATGAGAAGCAGCTTGAGGCTGTTGGCGAAGAGCCAGAGGCCCTTTCCTTCGTTTATTGTGGTTTGAAGCAATGGGACTTGACTCATTTTGTTCTTCAATTGCGTCAAGAAGTTTCAGAGGAAGATGCAGAGTTGTTAGCTTATGTATTCAGCCAACTAAAGAATCACAAGCCTGCTCAGTATATTTTGGGTTATGAAGATTTTCATGACTTGCGTTTTCAGGTTGATGAGCGTGTCTTGATTCCACGTCCTGAAACTGAGGAACTAGTGGATTTGATTTTAGCGGAAAACCCTAGCTCAGAGCTCAAGATTCTTGATATCGGAACTGGGAGTGGTGCTATTTCGGTATCTCTGAAAAAGAGTTGCCCCTTTTGGCAAGTAACTGCTAGTGACTTGTCAGCTGACGCCTTAGTACTTGCTAAAGAGAATGCTAAACTAAATCAGGTAGACATTAGCTTTGTGCAATCGGATGTTTTCGAAAATCTTTCTGGTAGTTTTGATATCATTGTGTCAAATCCTCCCTATATTTCTGAAAATGATAAGAACGAAGTTGGTATCAATGTCTTGGCTAGCGAGCCCAAAATGGCTCTGTTTGCTGATGAAGAGGGACTTGCCATTTATAGACAGATTATTGAGGACGCAGATAAGTATTTAACTCCAAAAGGAAAGCTCTACTTTGAAATTGGCTATAAGCAGGGCCGTGATTTGAAGAAACTCTTGTCTCTACATTTTCCAGATAAGCGTGTGCGTGTTCTTAAGGACCAATTTGGGCAAGATAGAATGGTCGTGATGGATGATGAAAAGTAATAAAGTGTTAAGAGAAATCTTGGCTGACGGTGGCGCAGTTGTCCTTCCCACAGAGACTGTTTATGGTCTATTTGCTAAGGCTTTAGATGAGCAAGCTGTTGACCATGTTTATGAGCTAAAAAATCGTCCCAGAGATAAAGCCATGAATTTGAATGTCGCTTCTTATGAAGATATCCTGTCCTACTCAAAAGAGCAACCCAAGTATTTGAAACAATTGTATGATGCTTTTTTGCCTGGACCTTTGACTATCGTTCTAAAAGCTAATGATAAAGTCCCCAGATGGATTAATTCAGGATTGGCGACAGTTGGCTTCCGTTTGCCAGACCATCCTTTCACTAGAGAGCTGATCCAAGCGGAAGGGCCTTTGATTGGTCCCTCAGCCAACAAGTCTGGGAAGGCTAGTGGTCGTTATTTCGACGATATTAGAGTACAATTTGATTTTCAGGTGACTGGCTATCAAGATGATGATGCCTTGTTAGGGGTAGATTCGACGATTTTGGATTTGTCTGGCAACAAGGTGAAAATTTTACGGCAAGGTTCTATCACTCAAGAAGACATTCTTGCCAAGCTACCAAAAATCCCTTTCGAGGAGGTATAACATGCTACGTGATTTGATAGCGACAGATGTTAAAGCAATTTGTGAGATTAACAAAGAGGCTTTAGGTTATGCTTTTAGTTCAGAGGAAACGGCTAGTCAACTAGCTAGATTATCCAAAGACCCACATCATTTTCTACTAGGTTATGAGGATGATGCTAGTCATGAACTCCTTGGCTACGTTCATGCAGAGGTTTATGAATGTCTCTATTCCAATGCAGGATTTAATATCTTGGCCTTAGCAGTTTTACCTCAAAGACAAGGGATGGGAATCGGTAAAATTTTACTTGAAGGGTTGGAGCAAGAAACAAAAAGACGCGGTTATGAGTTTATTCGCTTAAATTCTGCAGACCATCGTCTGGGTGCGCATGCATTTTATGAAAAAGTAGGTTATACTTGTGATAAGATGCAGAAACGGTTTATTAAATTGACAAAAGGAGAAGACCTATTGGCGGCTCTACCAGAGTTGACCATAGAATAAATGACTAACAGAGACCTATGGAAGTGTGAGATAACTTCCGACTATATGTGGGTGAGTTGATTGAAACCCCATTAAACCTCAAAGGAGACCTCTATGATTTTTGACAAAGATGATTTTAAAACTTATGATGCTGAACTATGGAACGCCATCGATGCTGAGGCAGAACGTCAGCAAAACAATATTGAGTTGATTGCCTCTGAGAACGTGGTATCTAAAGCTGTAATGGCTGCTCAAGGAACACTCTTGACTAACAAGTACGCAGAAGGCTATCCAGGTAAACGTTACTATGGTGGTACAGACGTGATTGATGTGGTTGAGTCTCTCGCTATTGAGCGTGCCAAAGAACTTTTTGGAGCAAAATTTGCCAACGTGCAACCTCACTCAGGTAGCCAAGCTAATGCCGCTGTTTACATGTCTTTGATCCAACCAGGTGATACGGTTATGGGAATGGATTTGTCAGCGGGTGGTCACTTGACACACGGTGCACCAGTTAGCTTCTCTGGTAAGACCTATAACTTCGTCGCTTACAATGTGGATAAGGAAACTGAACTCCTAGATTATGATGCCATTCTTGCGCAGGCTAAAGAAGTGCAACCAAAACTCATCGTGGCTGGTGCTTCAGCTTACTCTCGTATCATTGATTTTGCTAAATTCCGTGAAATTGCCGATGCTGTAGGTGCTTACCTCATGGTAGATATGGCTCACATTGCAGGTCTTGTAGCGTCTGGTCATCACCCAAGTCCAGTTCCTCATGCACATGTGACAACTACAACAACCCACAAGACGCTTCGCGGTCCTCGTGGTGGTTTGATTTTGACTGATGATGAAGCTATCGCTAAGAAATTGAATTCTGCAGTCTTCCCTGGTTTGCAAGGTGGCCCTTTGGAACACGTTATTGCTGCCAAGGCTGTTGCTCTTAAAGAAGCACTTGACCCTGCCTTTAAGGAATACGGTGAAAATGTTATCAAAAACGCAGCTGCTATGGCTGATGTTTTCAATCAACATCCAGATTTCCGCGTTATTTCAGGCGGTACGAACAATCACCTTTTCTTGGTTGATGTCACTAAGGTTGTTGAAAATGGTAAGGTTGCGCAAAACGTTCTTGAAGAAGTTAATATTACTTTGAACAAGAATGGTATTCCTTATGAGCAGTTGTCTCCATTCAAGACATCTGGTATTCGTGTTGGTAGTCCAGCCATTACGAGTCGTGGTATGGGTGAAGCTGAGAGCCGTCAGATTGCAGAGTGGATGGTCGAAGCTTTGGAAAATCATGATAAACCTGAAGTTTTGGAACGCATTCGTGGAGAAGTTAAAGCTCTTACAGATGCCTTCCCACTCTATTAAAAGACTATGTTAGATTTATATATTAAACGCATTATCATTCACCAGTTTTCGCCAAATGATACGGAGCTGGTTTTAGCTGAAGGACCTCTTGAAATAACGCCTCGCTTAGATGAATATTTTCGAAAGAAACTCTCTAAAGTTTTCTCAGATGAGGCTAAACGGGGCTATTTCGATGCGGAAAATGTTTTTATCAGTCATCTAGGAGATGATTTGATGGAAAGTTCTGTTAAAATTTCCCAACTTTGGAAGGAAGAATTTGTCATTTCTGAAGATCAAAAGACCAATGATTTGGTCTTTATTCAGTTTGATAAAGAAGGGCAAGAATATTTTGCTTTCTTGCGTATTGCTCTCAAGGACAGTTTGATTCATTCTTTGGGAGATAGTCAGCATCCTATTCAATTGTCACAAAATAATTTGCCATCTGCGGCCCAGACACCTGATGAGGCTTTGGTAATCAATCGTAGTAGTAAGCAGTATTATTTGATTGAAAAGCGAATCAAGCATAATGGAAGCTTTGCCAATTATTTCTCTGAAAATCTCTTGCAGGTCCAGCCTGAACAATCTGTCAAGAAATCGATTAAGATGGTCGAAGATACTGCTCAGAAGATTGCTGAGAATTTTAATCAGGATGACTTTAACTTCCAAGGAAAAATGAAATCTGCTATTTTCAATAATTTGGAAGAAGATCAAGAGTTGTCACCTGAAAAATTGGCGGACCAGCTCTTTGATAATAATTTGACGGCTCGTTTGACTTTCGTTGATGAACTCAAAGAGGCCATACCTGAACCTATCTCAGTATCAGATATTGACCATTCACGTCAAATTAGGAAATTGGAGAATCAAAAATTATCGTTATCGAACGGAATTGAGTTAATCGTGCCTAATAATGTTTATCAGGACGCTGATAGTGTTGAATTTATTCAAAATCCTGATGGCACCTACTCTATTCTCATCAAAAATATCGAGGATATCATCAATAAATAATATGTTTAAATGGATAAGACGTCTGGCGGTTTTTGTCGTAGTCCTCATCATAGGTATCCAATGTTATCGAATCCATGCCAATGTTCAACATGTCTTAACCTATGAATCCATGGTTAAGGAGGTATTGGCTGAGGACGACATTGATAATACAACCAATGTCGATTTGGTGTTGGCTATGATCTACACAGAAACCAAGGGGAAGACAGATGACGTGATGCAGTCCAGTGAAAGTTCTACAGGAGTGACTAACTCCATCACAGATCGAAAAGAAAGTATTCGTCAAGGGGTGACGGTGCTGTCAGAAAATCTGGAAGAAGCTGCCCACCATAAGGTGGATCCTTGGACAGCAGTACAAGCTTATAATTTTGGTAAGGCCTATATCGATTATGTGGCCGATAATGGTGGAGTTAACACCGTCGAATTAGCAAAAGCTTATTCAAAAAATGTCGTTGCTCCGAGTCTAGGAAATATCAGTGGAGAAACTTACACCTATTACCAACCGGTTGCCATGTACTATGGTGGCGGAAAACTTTATACAAATGGCGGAAATATTTATTACGCCAAAGAAGTGCAGTTTAACCTCTTTTTGATGCGTATGTTCTCTCGTCTCTAAGAGGATACGCTTCATTCTTAAGGAAAGACAAATGAAAGCATTATTAGTTTATTTTAAAGGATATGTCAAAGACAGCATCCTGGGACCCGTTTTTAAATTAATCGAAGCCAGTTTCGAACTTTTGGTCCCACTAGTCATTGCTGGAATTGTCGACACAACTATTCCAAATAAAGACAAAAATCATCTCTTTTTGATGATTTTTGTCTTGTTTGGACTTGCCGTTATTGGTGTTGTCGTTGCTATTTCAGCACAGTATTTTTCATCAAGAGCAGCAGTTGGTTATGCGCGAGTGTTGACTAATGACGTCTATGCGAAAATCATGCGTTTATCAAAGGAAAAGCGGGATGAGATTGGAACTTCAAGTTTGGTAACACGCCTGACTGGTGATACCTTTCAAATCCAAACGGGGATCAATCAATTTTTGAGGCTCTTTTTGAGGGCACCGATTATTGTGACGGGAGCCATTATTATGGCATTCCGAATCAGTCCGCGCTTGACCCTCTTGTTTCTGGGTATGGTCTTGGTATTGACCCTTATCATTGTATTAGCCAGTCGCGTCGTCAATCCTTTATATGCCAAGATACGAGTGATTAATGAGTCAATTGTTACTAATACGCGTCAACAACTTGAAGGTATGAGGGTTATTCGTGCCTTTGGTCAGAGTGAGCGTGAATTAGATAACTTCACGACTGTTAATAAAGACCTGAAGAAGTGGCAACTAGAAACAGGTGTGATAGCAAGTCTCATTGGTCCTTTGACTTTCTTAGTTGTTAATATGACTTTGATTGCTGTCCTTTGGCAAGGAAATCTGCAAATTCAAGTGGGATTCCTGTCTCAAGGGATGTTGATTGCTCTGGTCAATTATCTCTTGCAAATTTTGACGGAGCTTCTTAAATTGGCTATGATGTTGACCAATCTTAACCAGAGCTTTATTTCGGCGAAAAGGGTACAAGCTATTTTTGAACTCCAAGATGAGGATATTGAGGCACCTTTAACACTAAGAAAACCAGATCAGTCGGAAACAGGACTTGCTATTGACCACATGACTTTTACCTATCCGACAGCTAGTCAACCGGCACTACAAGAGATTGATTTAAAGATTGCTAGAGGTGAGTCACTGGGTATTATTGGTGGTACTGGTTCGGGTAAATCGACCTTGGTAAACTTAATCATGAACTTATATCAACCTCAGATTGGTTCTTTAGCTGTTTTCAAAAATCAACAATCACCAAAAAATCTTAAAGAGTGGCGTTCTTGGGTTGCTTATGTCCCTCAAAAAGCTGAGTTATTTAGGGGAACCATTCGTTCAAACTTATCACTAGGACTTGATCACGAACCAAGTGATAAGGAATTATGGCATGCTCTTGACATGGCTCAGGCTGTTGACTTCGTAAAAGACAAGGACCTTGGTTTAGATGAGCCAGTTGAGTCATTTGGCCGTAATTTTTCAGGTGGTCAACGTCAGCGCTTGACTATTGCGCGTGCGCTGATGAGACCAGAGCCGTTCTTGATTTTGGATGACTCAACCTCAGCCCTAGATTACCTGACTGAAAGTCGCCTACTAGCGGCTATTAGAGATAATCTTAAATCAACTAGTTTGATTATTATTTCTCAAAGAACAAATAGCCTAAAAGCAGTTGATCAAATTTTGGTGCTTGATAAGGGGCATCAAGTTGGCTTGGGAAATCATGAAGCATTGCTTAACACTAATAAACTCTATCAAGACATTCATTATTCTCAACACCAAAAGGAGGTCGCTGATGAAGGCTAGAAATAATAAATCGACGCTTAAACGTTTAAGCAGAGATATCTTAAGCCAGCGTTACCTCTTTGCCTTAGCAACTGTTGGGACCATTATTCAAGTTGCCTTAACGGTTTACTTACCTATCTTAATTGGTGATGCAGTTGATGCTGTTCTTAAGATGAATGCCGTTCTTTTGATGTCACGTTTAATATGGCAGATGCTTGTAGTTGTCATAGCCAATAGTGCGATTCAGTGGCTAAATCCTTTAATTTATAACAGTTTGATTTATTCTTATAGTGAAAGTTTACGTGAGAGAGTCATGCTGAAAATTCATGCCATGCCTCTCAGTTACCTGGACCGTCAAGGAACTGGAGATATGGTTAGCCGTGTGACTACAGATAGTGACCAATTAAATAACGGACTTCTCATGGTCTTTAACCAATTTTTCGTCGGGCTTTTGACCATATTTGTTATTATCATTACCATGGCTCGTTTGGACTGGTTCATGATGCTCTTAGTTCTAGTGATGACACCCCTGTCAATGCTTGTGGCACGTTTTATCGCTAAGAAGAGCTATCAACTCTATCGCAATCAAACCAAATGGCGAGGCATGCAGACTCAGTTGATTGAGGAAAGTTTGACTCAAGAAGCCTTAGTACAGAGTTTAAATGCTCAAGACCAGATGGTTAGGAGTTTTAAAGACGTCAATGGTAAGTATGCTGATTATTCACAGGGAGCCATCTTTTATTCGTCAGCGGTTAACCCAGCTACACGCTTTGTTAATAGTCTGATTTATGCTCTCATTGCAGGTGTTGGAGCCTATCGTATCATGTCAGGTGGCGCATTTACAGTGGGACAATTGACTACCTTCCTAAACTATGTCACTCAGTATACGAAGCCTTTCAATGACATTTCGTCTGTTCTTTCAGAACTTCAAAGTGCTTTGGCTTGTGCCGACCGCCTTTATATGATTTTAGATGAAGATGAAATACCAGAAACAGGCAATGTGGTTTTGGAAGAAGCAGATGTGCAAGGACGTTTTAAATTTGATCATGTTCAATTTGGTTATTTGCCTAATAAACCTCTTATCAAGGATTTGAGCATTGATATACCTGCGGCAAGTACTGTTGCCATTGTTGGCCCTACAGGAGCAGGCAAATCTACTCTTATTAACCTGCTCATGCGTTTCTATGATTTGGAAAAGGGTCAAATTTTACTAGACGGTAGACCTATTACAGATTATACCCGTGAGAGTCTTCGCAAGCAGATTGGGATGGTTCTACAGGAAACTTGGCTTGAGGTCGGCACTATCCATGATAATATTGCTTACGGTAATCCAGAAGCCAGTCGTGAAGAAGTTATAGCAGCGGCTAAGGCTGCCAATGCAGATTTCTTTATTAAGCAGTTGCCCCAAGGCTATGACACCTACTTAAATGATGCGGGTCAATCGCTTTCTCAGGGACAACGTCAGCTTTTGACCATTGCTCGCATATTTGTCAATGTGCCTAAAATCTTAATCTTAGATGAAGCCACTTCTAGTATCGATACACGTACAGAGCTTCTCATTCAAGAGGCCTTCGCTAAATTAATGAAAGGTCGAACAAGTTTCATCATTGCCCATCGATTATCTACCATTGAAAATGCGGACCTTATTTTGGTCATGAATAATGGGGATATCGTTGAACATGGAACCCATGAACAACTGATGCAAGCTAGGGGAATGTACTATCGAATGCAGACAGCCCAAAAGACACAAAATAGTTAAATCTGACAGAGCTTTTAGGCTCTGTTTTTTTTATCATTTTAGCTAACCATTTATCACTAAAACCTATTGATGAAAAAGAAATGAAATTTAGTTATTTTTTCTTTTTTATTGGAAAAAATGGTGATAAGATGGTAAACTAGAGAGGATATTATATAAAAAAAGGTATCGAAAATTAGAATGTTAAAACACAAAAACGTCCTAGTATTTTTAGGACAAACCTTGCTTTATTTCGCCATTTTTATGGCCCTAATTTATCTCTACAATTACCTAGGACAAGGTCAAGGTAATTTTATCTATAACGAATTTTAGGAAGAATAATGACGAATACAAAAATTAAAGATATGATTGAAACGATTGAGCAGTTTGCTCAATCACAACCTGAGTTTCCTGTTTACAATATTTTAGGGGAAGTTCATACTTACGGTGACTTAAAAGCTGATTCGGATAGCCTAGCTGCCAAGATCGATAGTCTTGACATTCCAGAAAAATCACCTGTTGTGGTTTATGGTGGTCAAGAGTATGAAATGTTGGCAACTTTTGTAGCTTTAACTAAATCTGGTCACGCTTATATTCCAATTGATAGTCACTCAGCTCTTGAGCGCGTGACGGCTATCGTAGAAGTAGCAGAGCCTAGTCTGATTATTGCTATTAATGACTTCCCACTTGAGGATGTTCAAGCGCCAATCTTAACATTGGACCAAGTGACGACTGCTTTTGAAAGTAAGACTAGCTATGAAGTGACTCATCCTGTTAAGGGTGATGATACTTATTACATCATCTTCACATCAGGAACTACAGGTAAGCCTAAAGGGGTACAAATTTCTCATAAAAATCTCCTTAGTTTCACTAACTGGATGATTACGGACAAGGAATTTGCGACTCCAAAACGTCCCCAAATGTTGGCGCAACCGCCTTACTCATTTGACCTATCGGTAATGTACTGGGCACCTACATTGGCACTTGGAGGAACACTCTATGCACTTCCTTCAGCCATTACGCAGGACTTCAAGAAGCTCTTTGAAACGATTTTCTCACTTCCAATTGCTATTTGGACATCGACCCCATCATTTGCAGATATGGCAATGTTGTCTGAAGACTTCAATGCTGAGAAGATGCCGGAAATTACGCATTTCTATTTTGATGGAGAAGAGTTGACTGTCAAGACTGCTCAAAAGCTTCGCCAACGTTTCCCAGAGGCACGTATTATCAATGCTTACGGACCAACTGAGGCAACAGTAGCCTTATCAGCAGTAGCAGTAACTGATGAGATGCTAGCTAACCTTAAGCGTTTGCCGATTGGTTATACCAAGGAAGATTCACCAACTTATATTATCGATGAGGATGGGAAGATCCTTCCAAATGGTCAACAGGGTGAAATCATTGTATCAGGACCAGCAGTTTCCAAAGGCTACATGAATAATCCTGAAAAGACTGCTGAAGCCTTCTTCGAGTTTAATGGCCTTCCTGCTTACCATACTGGTGATGTAGGAACGATGACTGATGAAGGTCTCCTTCTTTACGGTGGCCGTATGGACTTCCAGATTAAATTTAATGGTTTCCGTATTGAGTTAGAGGATGTTTCACAAAACCTTAATAAGTCTAAGTACATTGATTCAGCAGTAGCTGTACCACGTTACAATAAAGACCATAAGGTTCAGAACCTCTTGGCTTATGTGATTCTTAAGGATGGCGTTCGTGAGCAGTTCGAACGTGATATCGATATTACTAAGGCTATCAAGGCTGACTTAGAAGATATCATGATGTCTTACATGATGCCAACCAAGTTTCTCTATCGTGAGAGTTTGCCTTTGACACCAAATGGGAAGATTGATATCAAGGGTCTTATCAGTGAGGTTAACAACCGATGATAGACTTCTTGAAACAGCTACCTCATTTAGAAGCCTACGGTAATCCCTTCTATTTCATCTACCTTGGATTAGCTCTATTGCCAATCTTTGTGGGCCTCTTCTTTAAAAAGCGTTTTGCGATTTATGAATGTTTGGTAAGTCTAGCCTTTATTGTTCTTGCTCTGACAGGAACACATGCTAGTCAATTACTAGCCTTGCTCTTTTATATTATTTGGCAAATCATCTGGGTTTATTCATACAAACATTACCGCAGTCAAAAAGATAATAAATGGGTTTTCTATTTACACTCGTTTCTTGTAGTCCTTCCCTTGATTTTTGTTAAGGTAGAGCCTGTGATAAATGGTACTCAGTCGCTTTTAAACTTTCTTGGTATTTCTTACTTGACCTTCCGATCAGTTGGAATGATTATCGAGATGCGGGATGGTGTCCTTAAAGAGTTTACACTTGGAGAGTTCCTCCGATTCATGCTCTTTATGCCAACCTTTACGAGTGGTCCCATTGATCGCTTCAGACGCTTTAACGAAGACTATCAAGCAATTCCTGAGCGAGACGAGCTTATGAATATGTTGGAGCAAGCTGTAAAATATATCATGCTTGGTTTCCTCTATAAGTTTGTTTTGGCGCAGATTTTCGGAAGTATGCTCTTGCCTTCACTGAAAGCACAAGCATTGGCTCAAGGTGGTATCTTTAATTTACCAACACTTGGTGTTATGTATGTTTTCGGTTTTGATCTCTTCTTTGACTTTGCGGGTTACTCGATGTTTGCCTTGGCAGCATCTAACCTTATGGGGATTAAGAGCCCAATCAACTTTGACAAACCTTTCATCTCACGAGACTTGAAAGAATTTTGGAATCGTTGGCATATGAGCTTGTCTTTCTGGTTCCGTGACTTTATCTTTATGCGTTTGGTTATGGTTTTGATGCGAAATAAAGTTTTCAAAAATCGTAACACGACTTCAAATGTGGCCTATGTCATTAATATGATGGTTATGGGATTCTGGCATGGGGTTACTTGGTACTACATTGCTTACGGTATTTTCCATGGTATTGGTCTAGGACTTAATGATGCCTGGTTGCGCAAAAAGAAGACCATTAATAAAGAACGTAAGAAAGCTGGTCTTGAGCCACTTCCTGAAAATAGATGGACGAAGGCTTTGGGAATCTTTATTACATTTAACACTGTTATGTTGTCATTCTTGATTTTCTCTGGATTCTTGAATGACCTCTGGTTCACTAAAAAATAAGTAAAGGAATTATAAAAAATGGATGTAAAATCAGAAGTTATTGAAATTATTGATGAACTCTTCATGGAAGATGTTTCTGACATGATGGACGAAGACCTTTTCGATGCTGGTGTTCTCGACTCAATGGGAACAGTTGAGCTAATCGTTGAATTGGAATCACGTTTCGATATTCGTGTACCAGTTTCAGAATTTGGTCGTGATGACTGGAACACAGCTAATAAGATTGTTGAAGGGGTAACGGAGCTTCGCAATGCTTAAGCGTTTATGGCAGATTTTTGGTCCAGTAATTTGTGCCTTGGTCTTGGTAGTGGTAGTTATATATACCTACCCACAAGGCAGAAAACATAGTTATGAGGCTGAAAAACGTAGTGCAGTAACACTGACAAATGAAAACTTTAAGAGTCGGATGAACAAAACTATAGCTCTTTCAGATAAGAAGCATCGATTTGTCCCTTTCTTTGGGTCAAGTGAGTGGTTGCGTTTTGATGCCCTTCATCCAGCTGTTTTAGCTGAAAAGTACGACCGTAACTATCGCCCATATTTTATTGGACAACGTGGAGCAGCCTCTCTAAACCAATATTTGGGAATGCAACAAATGCTTCCCGAATTGCAAAATGGTACAGCAGTTTATGTTTTATCTCCACAATGGTTTACTAAAAAAGGATACAATTCTGCGGCTTTCCAGCAGTTCTACAATAACGACCAACTTAGTAGTTTCCTAAGTCAAAATCAGACGGATGCAAATTCTCAGTATGCAGCTCAACGTATCTTAGAGATGAAGCCTGAGATTACTATGAAATCTCAACTTTCTAAAGTGGCTAAGGGGCAAGAGTTAAATTCACTTGATAAGACTTATATTCAATTTATGGCAGAGCTTAATAAGCGAGAAGATGCCTTGTTTAGTCCTTTAGCAGCCTCAAATAACGCTAATTACGAGAAGAAAGTTCTTCCTTATCTTAAAGAGTTGCCTGACAAGCTCTCTTATGAGGCACTTGATCAGGTTGCTGTAAGAGATGCAGAAGCCCATACCAAATCAAATGACTTTGGTATTGATGACCGTTTTTATAAGAAACGCTTATCTAAGAAGATTGGTAAACTTAAAGGTTTCCAGAAAAATCTTTCTTATGAAGTTTCACAAGAATACGGTGACCTACAGTTGGTGCTAAATCAATTTGCTAAGTCAAATACTAATGTCATTTTTGTCATCCCACCTGTTAATAGCAAGTGGATGGCTTATACGGGACTTAGTCAAGAAATGTATGATGCTACGGTTTCTAAAATCCGTTATCAATTGGAAAGTCAAGGCTTTACCAATATTGCAGACTTCTCAAAAGATGGAGATCAACCTTACTTTATGCAAGATACCATTCATATGGGATGGAAAGGGTGGGTAGCCTTTGACAAGGCTGTTGATCCATTTGTAAGTAATCCAACATCTGCACCTAGCTATAACCTGAACGACCGCTTTTATAGTAAGGATTGGGCAGGTTATACAGGGGCTCCTAGTCAGTTTAAGTAGAGTTACTTAATAAATCAGGATATAACAAAAAGGCTTATTAAAGCCTTTTTGTTATAGAGTAATAGGAGAATAATATTGCTCTTATTATTTTTTTATAGGTTACCTTCAGAATTTATTAAAAAGGATTGGGTTAATCCCCAATCCTTTTTGTCACCTTGAAGTTTTGTATTGCCTTAAACAGATCTTATTTGTTTTTAGTTAGAGCTTTTCGAATTAAATCTGCAGGGATAATCAAAACTGCGATAAGAAGAGCAACCATATAGTGTTCAACATCCATTGGAACGGTACTAAATACTTTACCACCGAATTGAATAATCAAGGTTTGAACGACAGCAATAGAAATCATTACAATTGAGAATTTTTTGTTTTCGCCGATATGTTCAAAAACATTGAATCCATTACTACGTGTGTTAAGTGAGTTGAAGATGACAGCATAGATAAATACTGTAAATGTGAATGTTGTTACCATTTCAAAGTTGCCAGTTCCATTTGTGATAAAGTCTTGGATACCACCAACATTTTTAAGAATGGCTAAGCATACAAGAGTAATGAAGACGCTGGCTACACCAATAGCAGATTTCATATATCCAGTAAGAATGTTTGCCTTCTTAGGAACTGGTTTTTCATTCATATAACGGTCTAGCGTAGGCTCTTCACCAAAGGCAAGGGCAGCAAGTGTGTCCATGATAAGGTTAATCCAGAGAATTTGGATAATTGTAAATGGCTCTTTGAGGCCCAAAAGTGGTGAGAGAAGTGACATGGCAATAGTCGTCACGTTTACGGTTAACTGGAAGATAATGAATTTACTTACTGACTTACTCATAGTACGTCCATAGAGGACGGCTTTTTCAATCGAAGTCAATGAGTTATTCAAGATAACGATATCTGAAGCTTCACGTGCAACTTCAGTACCATCACCCATTGAGAAACCGACATCAGCTGATTTTAGGGCAGGTGAGTCATTGACCCCATCACCTGTCATACCAGCGACCATATCAAGGTCTTGAGCTGCCTCAATAAGACGTTTTTTATCCATTGGAAGGGCACGACTTACCACTTTTAAGTGAGGCAATTGTTGTTTAAGTTCTTGATCTGAGAGGGCAGAGAGTTCATCGTGAGTAAGGACGAGGTCATTTTCTCCAGTGACGATACCGGCTTCTTTAGCGATAGCAACAGCGGTTTCTTTACGGTCACCAGTTACCATAACTACTTGAACACCCGCACGGTTCATTGTTTCAACAGTTTGTTTAATTGAAGAACGAACGTTATCACGGATACATACGATACCAATCAAGACTTTATCATTACCATCTGTATTTAGGATAGCAAGCAAACGCATTGAACGGTTAGCTTGTTCCAATGACAATACTTGGAAACGAGCTTTAATATCATCTGTAAAGTTTTGTTTATTACCATCTTTATCAAGATAGTAGTAGCAGTCATTTAGGATGAATTCTGGAGCACCTTTGATGTAAGTTTTTCCGTCCTTAGTCGTTACACTTGCGAATTTTGTTGCTGAGTTGAATTGTTGCTTCTCAGTAATTGTGTTCGTATCGAAATCAAGTTGAGAACGGCCAATAAGGAAATCAAGAAGTGCACGGTCAGTGGCATTACTACCAACAGCACTGCCATCAGCTACCATGGCATCGTTGTTAAGACCGATACCATTAATCATTTCAGCTTTAAGGCTATCTGACATTGTGTCAAAATCAGGCGCATCAGTTTCACCAGTTGCCGCATAAAGTGTACCATCAGCAAGGAAAAAGTCAACTACAGATAGTTTACCTTCTGTGATGGTACCAGTCTTATCACTGAAGAGGATATTCATGTATCCGGCTGTTTCAATGGTATCAGGATGGCGAACCAAGATATTTTGTGCTAAAAGTCGACCTGAGTTCATTGAAGAAACGAGTGCCAACATCATTGGTAGACCTTCTGGAACAGCCATGATGATGATTGTAACTGCAAAGAGAATCGTTTCAATGATAAGAAGGAAGATTGAACCACCATTGAGGTTATTAGCCTTATTAAGGGCAATAAAGCCTAAGACAAGGTTGATTACTGAGTATGCAGCACCTGCACTATAACCGAGGACACCGATATTACCAGCAAGCTTGTTAAGTTTCTCTTTAGATGGTGAATCTTTACTATCTTCTTGAAGAGAAGTATTGATGCTTCCAAGAACGGTGTTATCACCAATTTGTGTAGCTTCCATAACAGCTTCACCCGAAGTAACAACTGTACCACGGAAGACTTTGAGCTCTGTAAAGAGATCCGAAGAGTCTGGCTCTTTTTGATCACCAAGAGGAAGTTTTTTAGCATCTTCACTTTCACCATTAAGGACAGCTTGGTTGACTTTTAACTCACCTTCCAAGATGATACCATCAACTGGAATCTTGTCTCCTGATTGGAGGAGAATCTGATCACCTTTTACAATATCATCAACGAGAACTTCTTTAAGTTTACCGTCACGATAAACCTTAGCGTTAGTTTTTGAAGCCTCTTCTTGAAGAGTGTTGAATTTTTGCTCATTTCGGTATTGTGAGACTGCTGAGAATCCTGTAGACATCAAAATGGCGAAAATTAGTGAGATAGCCTCGTACCAATTAGCTTCACCAATAGCAGGGAAAATCATTCCAACAAAGTTGAAGATGATTTTTAATCCTAAGGCAGCCAAGAGGATAAGAATCCATTGATCTTGGAAGGCTTCGATAAAGATTGAGAGGAGCGAGTTAGCCTCTTTACTAGAAAGCCTATTATCGCCATGGGCGTTTTTACTTGCTTGAACTTCAGCAGAAGTCAAGCCTTTAAATTTTTTCATTTAAGGTTTGTATCCTTTCTAAATTGTTACTCAGTTTTAAGGCTAATAAATTTAAAGCCAAATAGTTCGTCATTTCAGTCAAGATAACTGGAATAACTATCAGTAAGTATTATACTTTATTTTACTACTAAATGGTTGATTTTTTAACCAATAGAAAATTGAAGTTTCTTTTGTCTTTAGTAGGTGTAGGAGAGTACAAAGAACTCGCTTCTTTTGTTTAGATATAATTATCTTTCTCCACCTTCAATTCATACAAGCCTCTCACCGCATTACATCCGTAGATGGCCTGAGCCTGTTTCAGATCTTTTACAGTCAGGACTTTTTCTTTCAGCTTATTTTCAGCTATAAGACTTTGTCTGTAGATGCCATTTAAGAGGCCGAGGTGAACTGGTGGTGTGTAGAGTTGGTCTTCGATTTTAAGAACGATGTTACCGATAGAAGTTTCTAGGAGTTGTCCCTCGTGATTATAATAGATTTGTTCGTGAGGTTCGATACTAAGGTGAGGACGGTAACTTGTTTTAAAGAAGGTATAGGGGCTATCCAAGGGATGTCTTTGATCAACTAACCTTGCTTGGCAAAAGTCATCAGATAAGTTTGTTAAATGGCTATGTTCAAACTTCAGTTCACCATCTTTTGCAAGGGACATTTTAAGACGGTAGTCTGTGTCAAGGTCTAGTGATTGACACAGAGTTTCGACTTGATAGTGCGCTTTTTCTGCATTGAAAGGATAGTCAAAGTATCGGCTACTCTCTTGTAAACGTTTTATATGCTCCTCCAGAAAGAGAAGTTTTCCTTGATGAATACGACCGGTAGAAATGAGATCGAATTTTGGGTTCTGACGGTATAGAACAGCAGCTTTTTGCTTGGTTTCTTCGTATTCGGATTCCCAGTTACTGTCCCAGGTAATTCCCCCTCCGACACCATAGATAGCCTTGGTTTCTTCCATTTGTAGTGTCCGAATGGCTACGTTGAAAATACTAGGTCCCTGTGGCACCAAGATTCCAATAGCCCCACAATAAACACCTCGAGGCTGTTTTTCAACCTTCTTAATAATCTCCATGGTTGCTATTTTGGGGGCACCTGTAATCGATCCGCATGGAAAAAGGGCTTGGAAGACATCGCATAAACTTCTATTTGTCAGGAGTTGCGTTTCAATTGTCGAAGTCATTTGCCAAACTGTAGAGTATTGTTCAACTTGGCAAAGGCTCTTGACATCTTCACTTCCTATTTTAGAAATACGATTCATGTCATTTCTAAGAAGATCGACAATCATCATATTTTCAGAGCGATTTTTCTGGTCTTGAGCTAGCCATCTTGCTTGTGCAAGGTCAGTTTCACTTGTTAAACCTCGATTGGTAGTACCTTTCATAGGACGAGTAGTCAACTTATCGCCATCTTTTTTAAAGAAGAGTTCTGGACTTATAGAAATGATAGAAACGTCATCGTGCTGAATAAAGGCATTGTAATCTGCATTTTGCTCAACAACCAATCGATTGTAGATGGCAAAGGGATCAGCTGTCAGGTTCTGTTGAAGTTGAACAGTATAATTGACCTGATAAGTATCACCTTGTCGAATATGGTGGTGTATATGCTCAATAGCAGTCTTGTATTCCTCAGCAGAAGTTAGCTCTTGCCAAGATTTTGGTAAGGTAATAGGGTCATAAGTAAGTGGAATAGGCTCTGTTTGAACAGTTTCATGAACAGTGAAGTAGAGGAGATACTCAGACATTAATGGACCATTAATAACCTGAAATTTTGTCTCGAAGGCAGGGGCTGCTTCATAGGAAACATAACCTACTGCATAATAACCTTCATTTTGATAGGCTTCGAGTTCATCTAAAAGGGGTTTGACTTCCTTAATGTCCTTTGTTTTTAGTTCTTTAATGGCGTCTGTAAAGATTTGTCTGACACCAAGTTCTTTAAAATCAATAACAGTTTTCTTATGCATACTTAGAGTATAACATAAGAAGTTTCCCTCTGGTTCTTTTTCATGTTTTAATTATCTTTCTCAAAATTTTAACCAAAAATGAACTTTTCAGATAGTTTTACATATGTTATAATGATAGGGACTAAAAGAAGATTTTAGAGGGAAATATGACTGAAAAAAATAACTTTGAGAAAGGCAACAGCAGCCTTTCAAACAATAAAATGAAGAAAGGCACTTCTAAGAATTCATGGAAGCACCAGATGTACGAGCTAGAAATAGCTATTGCTAGAGAGTCAAGTAACAAAAAAAGAAATGAACTCATTAAACTTCATAATGGCTATATGAGTGAGTATGATAGCTTAAAGAAACAAATCATATGGTTAGCCGTCTTGGGAATTTGTTTCTTATTAGTATTGGCAGTTTTTGGTTATTTTATTTGGAATAGTTACAATAGTGAGAATATGTCTTATACATCATCTAGGCTTCAAGAGAGGGTACTGAGCACTTATAGAGCTTAGTGTTCTGATCCTAGTAAATAATAGAGTCTCTAGACAAAAGTCTAGGGATTTTTTGATATAAAAAGGGATCTAGTAAGTTAATAAATATAGTTATTAGCTATAACAATATCTAAGCAAAAGGAGATAACGGAAGTCAGAAACCCCTTATTTTATAGGGTATAGTCTAAAACTATATATAGAGAAAACTAATAGCAATTATACAGCTACCCATTTCTTTGGTAAGATAAGTTCAACAACAAAGAGGAGGACACAAGATGTCAACTACTATCATTGGTTTCCCACGTTTGGGTGAATTCCGCGAATTAAAATTTACAACAGAAAAATACTTTAGAAATGAAATTACTGCAGATGAACTTTTAGCAGCAGCCAAAGACTTGCGTGCAAAACACTGGAATATTGTTAAAGAGAAGGGGATTACTGAAATTCCTTCAAATGATTTTTCACATTACGATAACTTCCTTGATGCAGCTTTCCTTTTCAACGTCGTACCTGATTCTGTTCAAAACTTAGATTTGACAGATCTTGAACGTTACTTTGCTTTGGCGCGTGGTTACCAAGGTGAAAAAGGGGATGTACGTGCCCTTCCTATGAAAAAATGGTTTAATACTAACTACCATTACATTGTTCCTAAATTTGAAAAAACAACAGAAGTTAAACTTGCTGGTCACAAGATTTTTGATGAGTACCAAGAAGCAAAAGAATTGGGTCTTAATACACGTCCAGTTGTGGTTGGACCATTCACTTTCCTTCAATTGTCTGACTTTGAAGATGGTGTAAAAGCTGAAGACTTCGTAGATAGCTTTGTTTCTGCATACCAAGATGTTTTTGCAAAATTGGCAGAGCTTGGTGCTACTCGTATTCAACTCGATGAGCCAGCTCTTGTTAAAGATTTGACATCTGAAGAAAAAGCTCTCTTCTTGAACCTCTACAACAAGCTCTTGGCTGATAAGAAAGGCCTTGAAGTTTTGATTCAAACTTACTTTGGTGATGTTCGTGATGTCTACAATGACCTTGTGAACTTGCCAGTTGATGGTATTGGTCTTGACTTTGTTGAAGGTAAGAAAACACTTGAATTGGTTAAAGGTGGTTTCCCAGCTGATAAGATTCTCTATGCCGGTATCGTCAATGGTAAAAACATCTGGCGTAACAACTACGAGAAGAGCCTTGCAATTCTTGAACAAGTTCCAGCTGAAAATGTTGTTTTGACAACCTCTTGCTCACTTCTCCACGTACCATTTACAACTGCTAATGAAGAATTTGAACCAGCTATCTTGAACCACTTCGCTTTTGCAGTTGAAAAATTGGGTGAATTGCGTGACTTGGATGCCATCCGCAATGGTCAAGGTGCAGAAGCACTTGCTGCTAACAAAGAAATCTTTGCGACTGAGCGTGTTGGTGAAAATGCTAAGCTTCGTGCTCGTATTGCAGGTTTGACCAAAGCTGATTACACTCGTTTGCCAGCGTTTGCAGAACGTGAAGCGATTCAAAAGGATGCTTTCAAACTTCCATTGCTTCCAACAACAACTATCGGTTCATTCCCTCAAACTAAGGAAGTTCGTGCTAAACGTTTGGCTTTCCGTAAGAATGAATTGTCACAAGAAGAATACGATGCTTTCCTTGCTGAAATCACTGATGAATGGATTAAATGGCAAGAAGAAGTTGGATTTGACGTTCTTGTTCATGGTGAGTTTGAACGTAATGACATGGTTGAGTACTTCGGTCAGAACTTGTCAGGTTACCTCTTCTCTAAAAATGGTTGGGTTCAATCATACGGTATGCGTGGGGTTAAACCACCAATCATTTGGGGTGATGTCACTCGTCTTAACCCAATCACTGTTAAATGGTCTAGCTACGCACAAAGCCGTACAGACAAACCTGTTAAAGGTATGTTGACTGGACCTGTAACTATCCTTAACTGGTCATTCCCACGTGAGGACATCTCTATTAAGGATTCGACTCTTCAAATTGCTCTTGCAATCAAAGACGAAGTGCTTGACCTTGAAGCTGCAGGCGTGAAAATTATCCAAATTGACGAAGCTGCTCTTCGTGAAAAATTGCCACTCCGTCGTAGTGACTGGTATGAGGATTACCTCGACTGGGCAATTCCAGCTTTCCGTTTGGTACACTCAACTGTAGCACCAGACACACAAATCCACACTCACATGTGTTACTCAGAATTTACAGATATCATCCCAGCCATCGACAACTTGGATGCTGACGTTATCTCATTTGAAGCTAGTCGTTCAAATCTTGAAATCTTGGATGAACTTAAAGCACAAAACTTCCAAACAGAAGTTGGACCTGGGGTTTACGATATCCACTCACCACGTGTCCCACAAGACGGTGAAATTGACCACACTATCGAAGCAATCTTGGCTAAAGTACCAAGTGGTAAAGTCTGGATTAACCCTGACTGTGGTTTGAAGACTCGCGGAATCAAAGAAACTAAAGAAAGCTTGATCAAGCTTGTAGAAGCTGCAAAAGCAGCTCGTGAAAACTTGTAAGCAGAAGTTATCATACGTTGAAGACCTTCTTCCTTAAGTGTAGAAGGTTTTCAATAGCTAATAATATTCTAAAGATTTTTGCAAGCAGGCTATGATTAACAAGTGTACGCTACTTATGAAGTCAGTAGGCACTTAAAACTGCTTTTGTCTTAACAAAAATCTAAAAAGAAGAAGGTATAAAATATGACAAGCCAAACACCATCACTCTCTTTTGAAGTATTTCCACCCAACCCAGCAGTGGGTAATGAAAAAATTCTACGTGCCCTCGAGGATATGCAAGGATTGGCCCCACACTTTATCAGTGTGACAGCTAGTAATAACAAATATAATATCAAAGAGACGACGGTTCCTTTGGCAGATCATATTCAAAATGACCTAGCTATCCCAACGATTGCTCACCTTCCAGCTATCTATTTGAGTAAAGAAAAGGTTGCTGATACCTTACGTGACTTGGATGCTGTTGGTGTACACCGTATCTTAGCCCTACGTGGCGATATTATCCCAGGTGTTGAACCTCTTAAAGATTTTAGATATGCAACTGATTTGATTGAGTTTATCAAGGACCAAGCTCCTCAATTTGATATCATCGGTGCCTGCTATCCTGAAGGGCATCCCGATTCAGCAAATCAAATCTCTGATATCCAAAACCTCAAGAAAAAGGTTGATGCAGGTTGTTCTAGCCTTGTAACCCAACTCTTCTTTGATAATGAGCGTTTCTATGATTTTCAAGATAAATGTACCTTGGCTGGCATTGACGTACCAATTCATGCTGGAATTATGCCTATCTTGAATCGTAACCAAGCTCTACGTTTGCTTAAAACTTGTGAAAATATCCATTTGCCACGTAAGTTCCGTGCCATTTTGGATAAGTATGAACATGACCCTGAGTCACTTAGAGCGGCAGGTCTTGCCTATGCTATTGACCAAATTGTCGACCTTGTTACGCAAGATGTTGCAGGCGTTCACCTCTATACCATGAATAATGCAGATACTGCTCGTCATATTCATGAAGCTACTCATTCTTTGTTTAAGCATCATTCACAAGTTGGTGCTCTATAATTGAATCATAAAAATACCACCTATAGATTAATCTATAGGTGGTTTCGTGGTTTTAGTATGAAAAAGATGACTTGCTTACGTAATCCTAGTATTGTCATGCATAAAAAAGACTTAGAGCTTAGCTCTAAGTCTCAAGTATTATTCGCCCACGAAAGCATTGATTTCTGCTTCGATGTTAGCAATTTTTTCTTTAGCATCTGCTTCAGATTCACCAACTGTAGCAATGTAGAATTTGATTTTTGGTTCTGTACCTGAAGGACGAACGGCAAACCATGAATCATCAGCCAAGATGTATTTAAGTACGTTACTTGGAGGAGTTGTTAATTTTTCAACGCCGTCAGCAGTAGTAGCTGTTTGTTCCAAGAAGTCTTCTGTCTTAGCAATGTCTGTGTTATTGAATTGTTTAGGAGCATTTCCACGGAATTTATCCATGATTTTCTTAATTTCAGCAGCTCCGTCAACACCTGAAAGAGTAACAGAGATTGTTTTTTCTGCGAAGTAGCCATATTGTTTGTAGATTTCTTCGATACCGTCTGCCAAAGTCATACCACGTGAACGGTAGTAAGCAGCAATTTCAGCTACGATAAGAACGGCTTGGATAGCATCTTTGTCACGTACGAATGGTTTGATCAGATAACCGAAGCTTTCTTCGAAACCAAGCATGTAAGTATGGTTGTGTTGTGTTTCAAATTCATGAATTTTTTCACCGATAAATTTGAAACCAGTCAAGACATTAAACATAGTCGCGCCGTAGCTTTCTGCAATCTTAGTTACCAACTCAGTTGATACGATTGATTTACAGAGGGCAGCATTTTCAGGAAGCGTACCAGCTGTTTTGTGAGCTTCAAGAATATATTTAGCAATGATAGCTCCGATTTGGTTACCAGAAAGGTTGAGGTAAGAACCGTCTGGTTGGCGGATTTCAACACCAAGACGGTCAGCATCTGGGTCAGTTGCAACCAATACATCAGCGTCTACTTTGCGGCCAAGTTCTTCAGCAAGAGCAAAAGCAGCTTGGCTTTCAGGGTTTGGAGATTTAACAGTTGAGAAGTCAGCATCTGGAACAGCTTGAGCTTCAACAACTTGAACTGCTTCAAATCCAGCTTGCGCAAGAGCACGACGAGCCAACATTTCACCAGTACCATGAAGTGGAGTGTAGACAATCTTCATGTCGCGACCGTATTCATTGATCAAGTCTTGGTTGATGTTAACGCCTTTCACTTCTTTCAAATATTCAGCGTCGACGTTTTCACCGATAACTTCAATCAAGCCACTGGCTTTGCTTTCTTCAAGGTCAGCCAATTGGACAGTGAATGGATTTTCGATAGCACGGATGTAATCTGTCAATGCATCCGCATCAGCAGGTGGCATTTGTCCACCATCTTCACCGTATACTTTGTAACCATTAAATGGAGCAGGGTTATGGCTAGCTGTTACCATGATACCTGCAAATGTGTGGAGGTGACGAACAGCAAATGACAATTCAGGTGTTGGACGTAGGCTTTCAAATACATAAGATTTGATACCATGAGCAGCCAAAACTTGAGCAGATTCAAAAGCAAACTCAGGAGAGAAGTGACGGCTATCGTAAGCGATAGCCACACCACGTTTTTTAGCTTCTTCCCCTTTTGAATCAATCAATTGAGCCAAACCTTCAGTTGCTTGGCGAACAACGTAAATGTTAATGCGGTTAGTACCAGCACCAATCAGACCACGCATACCTGCAGTACCGAATTCAAGGTTGGTATAGAAGGCATCTTCTTTCGTTTTTTCATCCATTGCGACCAACTCATCACGAAGGTAAGCAGGCAATTCAGCGAAGTCGAGCCATTTTTGATAATTTTCAGTGTAAGACATAGCAATCTCCTTTATATTTTTAAACGCTTACATTATACCATAATTAAAAGAAAAAAACATGGTAATTACCATGTTTTTTCTTTATTTTTTCAATCTTAATAATACAGGTGTGATACTTAGGGTTAGCAGGCCAGCGATAATCATTTCAGCAATCGAATTTGTTGTGAAAATGGTTGCCATTAGTGTTTTACCACCCGCTGTGTAGAAGTTAGGGATTAAGAAGTAGATGCCAATAAGTACGAAAAATGTATTTGTGAAAGCACCTAAAACCCCAGATAGCGTCAAGCCTAGACGGTTTTGAAGTAACTTGTAGACAAAGTAGGGGAAAATACCGATTAGGATGCGAGGGACGATGGCAATGACAGCAGATGCCCAAGTTCCCCCTTCCACAAAAGGACTAAAAAGATAACTACTTACTGTATAGATGATAGTGTTTCGAACAATACTCATAATTCCCATAAAACCGCCTAAATATGCTCCAATTTTAGGACCATAGACGATACTAGCAATAATAACTGGGATGTGCGTTAGGGTTGGTTTAATTGGAAGTGCAAAAGCGGCAAAGATGGTTTGACTGAGTACTTCGATAACAACCATAGTCGCTATCAAGAGCGCTAACTGCGCTGTTTGGTTTGCTTTATTTTTCTTATTCATCATAAACTCCTTTTTATTCTCTACAAGGCTATTTTGTTAAAGCATTGTCAATGGATTCAATAATGTCATCGATATCAGCTAAGGCACCGCTTCCCGTATCTCCACAAGCCAGTAAACCTGATTTTGGAAGAATTTCTTGGTAGCCAAGGTCATGCAAAGTATCTAAATTTTTCCTAGTCAGTGGATTCTCATACATTTTCGTATTCATTGCAGGGGCAATTAGTTTTGGGGTAATGCTAGGTAAAGCTAAAGCAGTAGCAGTAAGCATATTATCGGCCATACCATGTGCTAATTTGGCAATGGTATTTGCTGAAGCTGGTACTACAATAAAGAGGTCAGCTTCTTTTCCTAAGTCAATATGATTAATACGTTCAGCTAATTTTTCTTCCATGACATCAGTGTGAACGGGGTTCTTCGAGAGAACTTGAAGTGTCAGAGGGGTGATAAAGGCTTGAGCAGCTTCAGTCATAATGACGTGAACATCATAACCTTTTTTCTTTAACCTGCTTGTTAGATCGGCTGCTTTATAGGCAGAAATTGATCCTGAAACAGCAAGGATGATACGTTTAGTCATGGCATATCCTTTCAAATAAAGCTCGAGCAATTGCAGCTTTGGTCCTAACCTTCTCCTCACTTTTTTCGTCAACTAGATAGGCAATATGTTGATCTGGAGAAATATCACTCAAGTCGTTTGCGACAATGATATCTGCTTTGTTGCGTTTCAGACTTGCACGAGCAACCTCAAAAAGCTCATCTTTACTTACATTAACCAAAAGTTTGAAGCCAATCAACTGAATAGTAGGATTCCATTGTTTAACAAGGCTAATGACCTTAGGTGTTTTTTTAAGAAAGAGAACTTGATACTCTGAAGCTGAAGATATCTTGCTCTCAGTGTTAGACTTATGCAAGAATTGAGCGAGATCTTCGGTAGCCTCTAATTCAGCGAAATCCGTCATATAAACAGGCGTATAATCAGAGACTGCCATACTATGGATGAGGACATCGTGCTCTTTGACGAGTGGCTCCATTTTTTTGAGGAGACTATCTACGTTCGTAATTTCTGTAATCTTTAGATTTTCTTTCGGTTCTGGTTTAACCGCTGCCTTGGTCGTTACTAAGGTTACTTGGTGCCCCTTAGCCAAGAAAAGTTCAGCGATTTCCTTACCTAGATAACCTGTTGAATGGTTTGTGATTCCACGCACAGCATCAATCTTTTCAGTGGTACCACCCGATGTAATCAAAATTTTCATAGTAGTATTGTACTAAAAATTGAGTTTTTAGTAAATAATAGAAGGTCTTTTTTAGTTGTACCCCTATAAATTAAAGTTATAACGATTTATAACAAAACAAAAACCGAACATTGAAAAGTAATTAACCAAAAATAATGTGTTTTTTATGAAACTTTGTTATAATAGATTCTAGAAAAATATAGAGGAGTGTCTCATGAAAACAGATATCGAAATTGCTCAAAGTGTAGAATTAAAACCAATCACAGAAGTAGTTGAAAAAGTTGGAATCGGCTTTGACGATTTGGAACTCTACGGAAAATATAAGGCAAAATTGTCATTTGATAAAATCAATGCAGTCAAAGACAATAAACCAGGAAAATTGATTTTGGTAACAGCCATCAACCCAACACCAGCTGGTGAAGGGAAATCAACTATGTCAATTGGTCTTGCAGACGCTCTGAACAAAATTGGTAAGAAAACGATGATTGCCCTTCGTGAACCATCTCTTGGTCCTGTTATGGGGATTAAAGGTGGTGCTGCAGGTGGTGGTTACGCACAAGTCCTTCCGATGGAAGATATCAACCTTCACTTTACAGGGGATATGCACGCTATCACCACAGCTAATAACGCTTTGTCTGCTCTCCTTGATAATCATATTCACCAAGGAAATGCACTCGGTATTGACCAACGTCGTATTATCTGGAAACGTGTAGTTGACCTTAATGACCGTGCGCTTCGTCATGTAAATGTTGGTCTTGGCGGTCCCCTTAACGGTATTCCACGTGAAGATGGTTTTGACATTACTGTTGCATCTGAAATCATGGCGATTCTTTGCTTAGCTACTGATATTAAAGACCTTAAAGAACGTTTGGCTAACATTGTCGTTGCTTACCGTTATGACCGTACACCTGTTTATGTGCGTGATCTTGAAATCGAAGGTGCGCTTACACTTATTCTTAAAGATGCCATCAAACCTAACTTGGTACAAACAATTTATGGGACACCAGCTTTGGTACACGGTGGACCATTTGCCAACATTGCTCATGGATGTAACTCAGTTCTAGCTACATCTACAGCGCTACGTTTGGCAGATTATACAATTACGGAAGCAGGTTTCGGTGCTGACCTTGGTGCTGAAAAATTCCTTGATATCAAGACTCCAAACCTCCCAACAACTCCTGATGCTGTTGTTATTGTTGCGACACTTCGTGCCCTTAAAATGCACGGTGGGGTAGCCAAAACGGACCTCTCTGAAGAAAATGTTCAAGCTGTTCGTGATGGCTTCGCTAACTTGAAACGTCATGTGGAAAATGTTCGTAAATTCGGTCTTCCTGCAGTCGTTGCTATTAACGAGTTTGTTGCTGATACAGAAGCTGAAATTGCAGCCCTTAAAGAACTTTGTGCAGAAATCGATGTTCCTGTTGAATTGGCTAGCGTTTGGGCTAATGGTGCTGATGGTGGTATTGACCTTGCCAACGCGGTAGTTGATGCTGTTGAAAATGGGAATGCTGACTATAAACGTCTTTATTCTGATGATGATAGCTTGGAAGAAAAAATCACTAAGATTGTTACTGAAATCTATGGTGGTAAATCAGTTTTCTTCGAGAAAAAAGCTAAAAATCAACTCAAACAGTTTGCAGAATTTGGTTGGGACAAATTGCCAGTATGTATGGCTAAAACACAATATAGTTTCTCAGATAACCAATTCTTGCTTGGAGCACCAGAAGGTTTTGATATCACTATTCGTGAGTTTGTTCCTAAAACAGGTGCTGGATTTATCGTGGCTCTTACAGGTGATGTTATGACCATGCCAGGTCTTCCAAAAGCTCCAGCAGCCCTTAAAATGGACGTTTCTGAAGACGGAACAGCTGTTGGTTTGTTCTAAGAAAAAATAACGATAAAA
Organism: Streptococcus parasalivarius; assembly: GCF_054785155.1. Taxonomy (NCBI): domain Bacteria; kingdom Bacillati; phylum Bacillota; class Bacilli; order Lactobacillales; family Streptococcaceae; genus Streptococcus; species Streptococcus parasalivarius. Next base: position 43,836 of record NZ_BAABOB010000009.1, on the reverse strand, counting down.
GGGCAGTACCTATTGGTGCTGTTTTTTCGTTCCAGTTATGAAAAACTTAAGGAAAGTATAGTAGACTGAATCTAAATAAAAGAAGATCAAAGCACTAGATGATTATGTGTATTTTAGATATAATGATAAGACTTAGTCAAAGTGTTCTTTGTATCTTTGACACCTAACAAGGGGGATAACTATGATTAAAATACTACTAGTAGAAGATGATTTGAGTTTGTCCAACTCAGTTTTTGATTTTTTAGATGACTTTGCTGATGTTATGCAGGTCTTTGATGGTGATGAAGGCCTCTACGAAGCTGAAAGTGGCGTCTATGATTTGATTCTTTTAGACCTTATGTTGCCTGAAAAAGATGGTTTCACGGTTCTTAGAGAATTACGCGAAAAAGGTGTAACGACTCCTGTTCTTATCATGACGGCAAAGGAAAGTCTAGACGATAAGGGACACGGCTTTGAACTGGGGGCAGATGACTATCTAACCAAACCTTTCTATTTAGAAGAGCTGAAGATGCGTATTCAAGCACTTTTGAAACGCTCTGGTAAATTTGACCAAAACACACTTTCTTTTGGTGATGTTCGTGTCAATCTTGCTACAAATTCAACCTTTGTGGGTGATAAAGAAGTAGAACTTCTTGGTAAAGAGTTTGATTTATTAGTTTACTTCTTACAAAATCAGAATGTGATTTTGCCTAAGTCACAAATTTTTGACCGTCTTTGGGGATTTGATAGTGATACTACGGTATCAGTTGTTGAAGTATACGTTTCTAAAATTCGTAAGAAACTTAAAGGAACAGACTTTGCTGCCAACCTCCAAACCTTGAGAAGTGTGGGGTACATTTTGAAGAATGCTGACTAAATTTTTCAATTATCTCTTTAGGAGAATCAAGTCAGAAGGATTTAAGTCTTTCATTCATTTCTTTGCCACTTTTTCTGGTATTTTCCTTGTCATGACTGTCATGATTTTGCAGATTCTGAGTTACGGTGTTTATTCCAATGTGGACTCTAGTCTGAAAATGGCAGCGACTAAGACCAATTCTTATTTAGAAATGGAAATGCTAAAACGGGAACTATTTCTGACCTCTGAGGTAGATCAAAATAATACGACAACCATTTATCAGGCTTATGATACTAAAAGCTCTACAGATGAAACACCTGACTCGAGTGGCTCTAAGAAAGAATCTAAGAAGGAATCAAAGATGAAAGATGCCCCACACGATTTATCTGTTGCTGCTAATACCAGTGTTTTAGTGCTTGATAAGAATGGAGAGGTCCTCAATGCAGTCGACAAATTTTCTAGTTTATCCAATTTACCAATAGATAAAAATAATATTGATGTAATCAGTAAGGGAAGTGCTCAGAATTATTTTGATCAAACGGAAAAGTACCGTCTGATTACTGAAAAAGTTGATAATAGTCTCTATCCTGATGCTAAGTACGTTGTGATTGCCATCAATACGACGCAATTAGAAGAAGCCACTGAACGATATGTAAAACTAATTGTCATTATGATGAGCTTTTTCTGGCTACTATCCATAGCTGCTAGTTTGTATTTGGCAAAATGGTCAAGACGGCCTATACAGGAAAGTCTGGAGAAGCAGAAGGCATTTGTTGAGAATGCTAGCCATGAGTTACGTACGCCACTTGCTGTGATTCAAAACCGACTAGAGGCGCTTTTCCGCAAGCCGGAGAGCACCATTTTAGATAATTCAGAGAATATTGCTTCAAGTCTTGATGAAGTACGTAATATGCGTCTTTTGACAACTAATCTTTTGAACTTGGCTCGTCGTGATGATGGCATAAAACCAGAAGTCGAAACCTTAGATTCTTCTTTCTTTGATACAGTATTTACTAATTATGCCATGATTGCTGAAGAAAACGAGAAAGGATTTACGGCCCAAAACCAAGTTAGCCGTCCAATTCAGACTGATAAAACGCTACTGAAGCAGCTAATGACGATTTTATTTGATAATGCTATTAAGTATACAGAAGATGATGGACATGTTATCTTTACGGTTCGCACTAATGACCGACATCTTTATATTTCGGTAGCTGATAATGGTCCTGGTATATCAGATAGTGATAAGAAAAATATCTTTGATCGATTTTATCGAGTAGATAAGGCTAGAACCAGACAAAAAGGTGGGTTTGGACTGGGCTTATCACTAGCGCAACAAATTGTTTTAGCTCTTAAAGGAACAATTGTTGTTAAAGATAATCAACCCAAAGGAACGATTTTTGAAGTTAAGATCACTGGAGTTTAATTAATAAAGAAAACCTGCTAGCTTATGGTCTAGCAGGTTTTTATGTTATAAGGTAATAAAAAAAACTCCTAAATGGAGCTTTCAATTAGTTAGCCAATTTAGCTGCAAGGCGTGATTTATCGCGGCTTGCTTTGTTTTTATGAATCAAACCTTTAGAAGCGGCTTTATCGATGCTAGCAGATGCAGCACGGTAAGCTTCTTCAGTTGGGTTAGCGTTGAATGCTTTGATAGCAGTACGCAAAGCTGATTTTTGAGCTGAGTTTTGTTCGTTTTGTTTAACGTTAAGTTCAGCGCGTTTGATAGCTGATTTAATATTTGCCAATGTTTTCACCTCCAAAATTTATCTAACTATGTCATTATACGTTATTTTAGACCCCTTGGCAAGCTTTTTCTATTTTTTTAAGTGGATGAAGTCGATTTTATGATTGTCTCCCTTATGAAGAATCAGTTCGGCTCGGCTTCGTGTAGGTTCGATATAATTTTCCAGGTTAATCAAATTGATATCACGCCAAGTTTTTTGTGCTAAAGATAAAGCTTCGTCTTTACTAAATTTAGTAAAACGATGGTAATAGTTATTTTCATCTTTCTTGGCGAGCTCAAGAAGGGTTTGAAAACGTTCGAGATACCATGATTCGATATTATTAACTTCAGCATCAATGTAAAGAGAAAAATCGAAATAGTCACTCATGTAGAGTCGTTGGTTAATAGGATTCTGGAAAACATTAATCCCTTCGACAATCAAAAAATTGGGCTGTCTGATTTCTTGTGTAAGACCTGGTACAATATCATAAATTTCATGGGAGTAAACAGGAATATTGATATCACCACCATTTTTTATAGTATCTAAAAAATTGAGAAGAAGCGGCATATCGTAGGATTCAGGGAAACCCTTACGGTTAAGGATGTCTTTTTCTTTCAAGACTTGGTTAGGATAGAGAAAGCCATCGGTTGTTACAAGTTCAACCTTAGATTGGGGGAAGGTACGTTGTAACAAGAGTTGAAGCAAACGACTGGTAGTGGATTTGCCAACAGCAACTGAACCAGATACCCCAATAATAAATGGACGATTAGTCTGTGATTTTTGTAAAAAGATACTCTTAGAAAAGGTTAAATCATTGGCTGTTTTCTGATAGATACGAATGAGATTGATAAGGGGAAGATAAATATCACTAACTTCTTGCACATCGATCTTGTCATTAAGACTACGAATGGAATCAAGTTCTTCCGCAGTCAATGGGGCATTACCTTCTTTATGAAGGCGTTGCCACTCCTTACGTGATATCGTTTCGAAATTGATAAATTCATTTAACATAGCTAACATTATAGCAGAAAAAAAGCCGGAATGTAAGCCTTATCATATCACTAGCCTTACTTTGGTATTTATGATACGATAAAGGGAAAAGACTATCTAGAAGGAAAAAAATAATGTCAAAAATGTATTATGCTGAGACGCCAGATGCGGCTCACGATATTCATGATTTAAAGGTAAATTTGTTAGGAGAAAGTTTTCAGTTTTATACGGATGCTGGGGTTTTCTCTAAAAAAATGATTGATTATGGAAGTCAAGTGCTTTTGAGTGCATTAGATTTGGAGGCTGGAAACACACTATTAGATGTGGGCTGTGGCTACGGTCCTCTTGGTATTAGTTTGGCCAAGGTACAAGGAGTCAAAGTCACAATGATTGACATCAATAGTAGGGCAATTGATTTAGCGAAACAAAATGCTGAACGAAATAAGGTTGAAGCTACTATTTTCCAATCGAATGTCTATGAAAATGTTACTGGAAGTTTTGACTATATTATTTCTAATCCACCTATCCGTGCTGGGAAGAAGGTGGTTCATCAAGTTATTGAGGAGGCATATGATTATCTCAATCAAGGTGGTAACCTAACTATTGTTATTCAGAAAAAACAAGGAGCTCCGTCAGCTAAAGCTAAGATGGAGGATGTGTTTGGTAATGCTGAAGTCGTTAAAAAGGATAAAGGATATTATATCCTTAGAAGTGAGAAAATATGAGAACAGTTGATTTAATTGAAAAGAAAAGAGATGGAGGCGAGTTAAGCACAGAGGAAATTTCATATCTCATTAATGGCTATGTGTCTGGGAAAATTCCAGACTATCAGATAGCTGCACTGGCGATGGCAATTTATTATCAAGGAATGTCTATTCGTGAAATTCATGATTTGACCACTGATATGGTTGCTTCAGGTGAACAATATGATTTGTCGGAAATTCCAGGTGTTAAGGTAGATAAACATTCGACCGGTGGTGTTGGCGATAAGGTAACCATCATCCTTATGCCACTTGTAGCTAGCTTTGGTGTTCCAGTAGCTAAGATGAGTGGTCGTGGTCTTGGACATACAGGTGGAACGATTGACAAATTAGAGTCTATCAAAGGCTATCAGGTTGAGCGTAGTAAGGAAGAGTTTATTCAGCAAGTTAAAGACATTGGAATTTCCCTCATTGGTCAGTCTGAGCATTTAGTTAAGGCTGATAAACTTCTTTATGCCTTGCGTGATGTCACTGCAACAGTAGATTCCATTCCTCTAATCGCAAGCTCTGTTATGTCCAAAAAAATTGCAGCAGGTGCTGATAAGATTTTATTGGATGTTACTGTTGGTCAAGGTGCTTTCATGAAAAACATGTCTGATGCTGAAAAATTATCAGAGACCATGGTTGCATTAGGACATGAGGTTAATCGTGAAACAATTGCAGTTATTACAGATATGAGCCAGCCACTAGGTAAAGCTATTGGTAACCGCTTGGAAATCACTGAGGCCATTGAAATTATGAAAGGTAAGGGACGTGAAGACATCACTGACTTTATCTGTGAGTTAGCTGAGATTCTATTAGATTTAGCTCAAGTTGAAGCTAATCAGGAAGAGATTCGTCATCACTTAGTGGGTGGAAAAGCCCTTGCTAAGTTTGAAGAACTCATTCAAGCTCAGGGTGGTGATTTGACTGATCTTTATCGTCATAGCAGTGCTCCTGTCGTTACAGATATTTATGCCCATAAAACGGGTTATATTATAGAGTTGCCTGCTATGGCGTTTGGGAAATTTGCCATGCAATTGGGAGCAGGTCGAGCTACTAAGTCAGATAGTCTTAATTATGAAACGGGAATTGTATTTGAAAAGAAAGTTGGCGATGCAGTAGCTCAAGGAGACCTTATTGCCAAGGTCTATAGTCAAGAAATTTTATCTGAAAAAATGCTGACTGAATTTGAAAAAAATGTTATCATTGATAGTGAATGTAAAGAAACGACAGAAATATTAAAGATAATCCGCTAAGCCTTAATTTTATACTAATCAAGGAGTTTGTTTATGTCTGTTAATAGCTATATTGACCATACCCTACTAAAAGCTGATGCTAATAAAGAACAGATTCTTTCCTTAATTGATGAGGCTAAGAAGTATGAGTTTGCCAGTGTCTGTGTTAATCCAACTTGGGTTAAAACGGCAGCTGAATTGCTTAAAGATAGTTCTGTTAAAGTTTGTACTGTGATTGGTTTCCCTTTGGGAGCATCGACCTCTGCAGTTAAGGCTTTTGAAGCCAAGGATGCTATTGCCAATGGGGCAGATGAAGTTGATATGGTAATCAATATCGGTGCTCTTAAATCTAAAAATCTTAAATTAGTCGAAGACGACATTAAAGCTGTTGTTGAAGCTAGTGGAAGAAAACTTGTAAAGGTTATTATTGAAACTTGTCTTCTGACCGATGAAGAAAAGGTCGAAGCTTGCCAATTAGCTAAACTGGCAGGTGCAGATTTTGTGAAGACCTCTACGGGTTTTTCTACTGGTGGCGCAACAATTGAAGATATTGAACTTATGCGAGAGGCTGTTGGTCCTACTATGGGAGTCAAGGCATCTGGTGGAGCACGCACACTTGAGACGGCTCAAGCCTTTATCAAAGCTGGTGCAACCCGTATTGGTACTTCGTCAGGAGTTGCCATTATGAAAGGTCAAGAAAGCCATGATAGCTACTAAAAAAGAGCAAGTAATAAAAGCAGCACAAGAAGCAGCTGAAAATGCCTATGTTCCTTATTCTCGTTTTAGAGTTGGAGCAGCATTGCTTACAAAGGATGGGCAAATTTTTCAAGGCTGTAACATTGAGAATGCCTCATTCGGATTGACCAATTGTGCAGAGAGGACAGCCATTTTTAAGGCGGTATCCGAAGGGTATAGAGATTTTGAATGTCTTGCAGTCTACGGAGATACCAAAGATCCCATCTCACCATGTGGTGCTTGTCGCCAAGTAATGGTGGAATTTTTAAAATCTGATTCTAAAGTGATTCTTATCGCTGAAGATAACTCGACAGTCGAGATGACAGTCGGAGAGTTGTTACCATACTCTTTTACGGACTTACAATAGTCTAGTTGTTTTATTCTTTATTAAGCAAGTTTTCTTGCAAGTTATAGGAGGAGTGTTCAAGATGAAATTGAACAAGAAAATTATCGGGCTTGGCCTTGTTGCTGTAGCAGCACTTGGTCTTGCAGCATGTGCACGTGGCGGACGCGGAGGATCATCAGCTGATTCAAAAGTTAAAGCTGCTATCGTTACAGATACTGGTGGGGTTGATGATAAATCATTTAACCAATCAGCATGGGAAGGTCTTCAAGCTTGGGGTAAAGCTAACAAACTTGAAAAAGATTCTGGCTACAATTACTTCCAATCTGGTTCAGAATCTGACTTTGCAACAAACTTGTCTTCAGCACAAAGTCAAGGCTACAATCTCATCTTTGGTGTTGGTTTTGCTCTTCATGATGCAGTAGCAGACGCAGCTAAAGAACACGAAGATGTGAACTATGTAATTATTGACGATGTTATTAAAGATCAAAAGAACGTTGAGAGTGTTTTGTTTGCAGATAATGAAGGTGCTTACCTTGCAGGTATCGCAGCAGCTATGCAATCAAAAACAAATAAAGTTGGTTTCATCGGTGGTCAAACATCAGACACAATTACACGTTTTGAAGCTGGTTTCACAGCTGGTGCTAAGTCAGTAAAACCTGACATTGATGTCCAAGTTCAATATGCTGAATCATTCTCTGATGCAGCTAAAGGGACAACAATCGCTTCAACAATGTATGCTTCAGGCGTTGACGTAATCTATCAAGCTGCTGGTGGTACTGGTACTGGTGTCTTCACAGCTGCTAAAGAAGTTAACGAAAAACTTGATGCTGAAAGCGATAAGAAAGTATGGGTAATCGGTGTTGACCGTGACCAAACAGCAGAAGGTAATTATACATCTTCAGACAAGAAAAAATCTAACTTTGTTTTGACTTCAACAATCAAACAAGTTGGTACAGTTGTTAAAGATATTGCTAACGGACAAGTCAAAGGCGATAAATTCGAAGGTGGTAAAACTAAGACTTACGGTATCAAAGACGGTGGTGTTGACATTGTAACGTCTAATCTTCCTTCAGATATCAAGGATGCAGTAGAAAAAGCTAAAGAACAAATCAAAAATGGTGAATTGAAACCAACTGATGGTCTTAGCAAATAATAGTTAAGTATAAGTCTTTATAGAACTTAGACTGAGACAAATTTTTGTCTCAGCAAAGGGAAGCAGTTAATGATCCCCTTTGCTGAAATAAAAATTATTCTTGGAAGGAGATTGTATGACGAAGCCAAATGTCATTGAGATGCACAATATTACCAAAAAATTTGGTGAATTCGTGGCAAATGACCATATCAATCTTGATGTGAGACAAGGAGAGATCCATGCCCTCCTCGGTGAAAATGGTGCAGGTAAGTCAACTTTAATGAATATGCTTTCAGGTCTTTTGCAACCTACGAGCGGTACCATTAAGGTTAAAGGACAAGAGGTGACGATTGATTCACCATCTAAAGCAACGAAACTGGGGATTGGGATGGTTCACCAACACTTTATGTTGGTTGAAGCTTTTACAGTTGCTGAAAATATCATCCTTGGTAGTGAGGTAACTAAAGCTGGTGGTGTCCTTGATATGAAGAAGGCTATCAAGGAAATTACTGAACTCTCTGAAAGATACGGTCTTGCGGTAGATCCAACTGCCAAAGTTGCAGATATCTCTGTTGGTGCTCAACAGCGTGTTGAAATCCTTAAGACTTTGTATCGTGGGGCTGATATTTTGATCTTCGATGAGCCGACTGCGGTATTGACTCCGTCTGAAATTACTGAACTTCTAAACATTATGAAGACCTTGGTTAAGGAAGGCAAGTCGATTATTCTGATTACCCATAAGTTGGATGAAATTCGAGCAGTTTCTGACCGTGTCACTGTCATTAGACGTGGTAAATCAATTGATACGGTAACGATTGAAGGGTCAACAAATGCTGACTTGGCCGAAATGATGGTCGGCCATCAGGTTTCCTTCAAGACAGAGAAAATTCCTTCAAATCCAAAAGAAGTTGTTCTTTCTATTAAAGATTTGGTGGTTAACGAGAACCGAGGAATTCCTGCTGTTAAAAATCTATCATTAGAAGTTCGTGCTGGTGAGATCATCGGTATTGCCGGTATCGATGGCAATGGTCAGACAGAACTTGTCCAAGCAATTACAGGACTTCGTAAAGTTAAGTCAGGTGATATTACCATCAAGGGTGAATCGATTATTCATAAGACAACTCGTCAGATTACTGAAATGAGTGTTGGTCATATTCCTGAAGATCGTCACCGTGATGGTATGGTCCTTGAAATGACAGTTGCTGAAAATATCGCTCTTCAAACCTACTACAAAGACCCAAATTCTAAGAATGGTATCTTGAACTATAATGTCATCAATGCTAAAGCGCGTGAATTGATGAAAGAATTTGATGTTCGTGGTGCAGGAGAGTTAATTGCTGGTGGTGAATTGTCAGGTGGTAACCAACAAAAAGCTGTTATCGCTCGTGAGATTGACCGTGACCCAGAACTTCTTATTGTAAGTCAACCAACTCGAGGTCTTGACGTTGGTGCCATTGAGTACATCCGTAAACGTATTATCGCAGAACGTGATAAAGGTAAGGCTGTGATTGTTGTCAGCTTTGAATTGGATGAAATTCTTGATATGTCAGACAGAATTGCAGTTATCTATGATGGTGCAATTCAGGGAATTCTAGATCCTGCTGAAACGAATAAGCAAGATCTTGGTATTCTTATGGCTGGTGGACAATTGAATAAGGAGGAAGCAAATGTCTAAAAAAGTACAAAATTGGGCAGTTCCTTTAATTGCTGTCCTCTTGGGAATGCTGATTGGAGCCGTTTTGATGTTGATTTTCGGTTACGATCCATTCTGGGCTTACTATGATCTTTTCACAACGGCCTTCGGCTCATTGAAAAATATTGGTGAAATTCTTCGTGCAATGAGTCCGCTGATTCTGATTGCCCTAGGATTCTCTGTTGCATCTAAGGCAGGTTTCTTTAACGTTGGTTTGCCAGGACAAGCCTTGGCAGGATGGGTTTCTGCCGTATGGTTTGCTTTGTCATTCCCTGACTTACCAAAGGTGATTTCAGTTATCTGTACAGTCATTATCGGTCTGGTTGCAGGTGGTATTGCTGGGGCTATTCCAGGTATTCTCCGTGCTTACTTGGGAACTAGTGAGGTCATTGTTACCATCATGATGAACTACATCATTTTGTATGTAGCAAACAATATTATTCGCTTTGGATTTACAGCTGATATGTTGCGTTCTTCAGAAGCTTCTAACAAGGTTGTAGCATCAGCTAGTTATCAAACGGAGTACTTATCTCAAATAACTGGTGGTTCGCGTTTCAATATTGGTTTCTTCCTGGCTCTTGCGGCTGCCTTCTTAGTTTGGTTCTTGCTTAAGAAAACAACAACTGGTTTTGAAATTACATCTGTAGGTCTTAATCCTCATGCTTCAGAGTATGCAGGGATGTCATCTAAACGTGTTATTATCATGTCAATGATTATCTCAGGTGCTCTATGTGGTCTTGGAGGAACAGTAGAAGGACTTGGTACATTCCAAAATGTCTTCGTTCAAAACGCTTCATTGGCTATCGGTTGGAACGGTATGGCGGTTGCGCTTTTAGCGTCTAACTCACCTATCGGTATCCCATTTGCCGCCCTTCTTTATGGTGTTTTGTCTATTGGTAAGAGTGGTATGATTGGTGTTCCACCTGAAATTATCGATGTTGTTTCAGCCTTGATCATCTTCTTTGTTGGTGCTAATTACATCATTAGATATTGGGTTCGCCCTCGTCATAAATCAGTGAAAGCTAAAGGAGGACAAAACTAATATGGACTTTATTACAATTATAGCCTTAATCGTTGCCTCTATGTTGAAATATTCAGCACCATTGATTTTTACAAGTATCGGTGGAACTTTCTCTGAACGAGGCGGTATCGTAAATGTCGGCCTTGAAGGAATTATGGTAATTGGTGCTTTCGCAGGTGTCCTCTTTAACTTGACTTTTGCAGAAAGTTTTGGAGATGCGACACCTTGGATTGCTGCGATTGTAGCAGGTCTGGTTGGTGTTCTCTACTCATTGCTCCATGCTGTTGCGACAATTAACTTCCGAGCTGACCATGTTGTCTCTGGTACAGTGTTGAACCTTATCGCACCATCTTTGGCAGTATTCTTGACACGTGTTATCTATGGTGCTGGTCAAACACCTGCTATCAGTCATAACTTTAAGACTGTATCATTCCCAATCTTGAATCATATCCCTTTCTTGGGTAAAGTTTTCTTCACTAATGTTTCTTTGGTAGCATATGTTGCTATCTTGGTTTCAGTAGCATCATGGTGGCTCATCTTTAAGACGCGCTTTGGTTTGCGACTTCGCTCAGTTGGTGAACACCCACAGGCAGCAGATACACTTGGGATTAACGTCTATCGTATGCGTTACTATGGCGTTATGATTTCGGGCTTCCTTGGTGGAGTTGGTGGTGCGGTTTATGCACAATCAATCTCAAACAATTTTGCCGTTACAACAATTGCAGGTCCTGGTTTCATCGCCTTGGCTGCTATGATTTTTGGTCGTTGGAGTCCAATTGGAGCTATGCTCTCAAGTTTGTTCTTTGGATTGTCACAATCATTGGCAATCATTGGAAAACAGCTTCCACTCATTTCACATGTACCAAATGTGTATTTGCAAATTGCACCATATATCTTGACAATTATTGTCTTGGCTGCTTTCTTCGGTAAAGCCGTTGCACCTAAAGCAGATGGTGTTAACTATATCAAATCTAAATAAGCACTCTACAGTGTCTCAGATAAGAAGGTCTATCGGCCTTCTTTTTTATTCGAATAAAAAAAGCATGTCAATACTAACTAAAGTAGGTATGACAAGCTTTTGTTTTTATGAAAAATGTGGGTTAAAGACCTTCTCGTGACCAATAGTGGTATCCCATCCATGTCCTGGGGAAACTTTGTAGTGGTTAGGAAGTGTAAAAAGTTGCTCTTGAATACTAGTGAGTAATTGTTCGTGGTTCCCTGTTGGAAGATCCCAGCGTCCAATTGTTTCTTTAAAGAGGGCATCACCAGAAAATACAGTTTCTTCTCTATCAAAGATAAAAGAAACACCTCCAATAGAGTGTCCTGGAGTTGGAACAACTTTAAACTGAAAGTTCTTGATGTTATAATCTTCAGTAAAATCGAAGTAGTGTTCTGCAGGATTGACAATAACGTCTTCCATATCGTCGTGACGTGGGAGTCCAGATAAATTATCAATAGGACTCATCAACCAGTCTTTTTCAGCTTCAGCAACATAGACAGGAGGATAATTATATGCCTGACGGACTGCCTCAACACTCATAATGTGGTCGTAGTGTGTATGTGTCAAAAGGATAGCAGCAACTGTTTTATCGATTACTTTAAGTTCAGCTAAGATAGCAGAAGTATCACTTCCTGGATCAATGACTAGACAGGCTGTATCGTTTTCTAAAATATAGGTGTTTTCCTGAGCAACAGGATTTAAAATTCGTCTTATTTTCATAGTTCTAGTGTAGCACGAATTTCAGGCTTTTTCCAATATCAGAATGATGGCTTTGTCTTTTTTTGGTGCTTTGTATATGCTATAATAAGGTCACTATGAGTGAAAAAAACACGAATAAATATGCCATTGTTGATTTGGAAGCAACCTCCGCTTCGTCAACGGCTAGTATTATACAGGTGGGAATTGTTATCATGCAAAATGGTCAGGTGGTTGACGAATTTGCGAGTGATGTTAACCCACACCAAGAACTCGATGAGCACATTGTTCATTTAACAGGAATTACCGATCAGCAGTTGGCCCAAGCACCAGATTTTTCAGAAATTGCCAGAACAATTTTTGAACTGATTGAGGACTGTATTTTTGTTGCCCATAATGTTAAATTTGATGCCAATTTGCTTGCAGAGGCACTTTTTATGGAGGGTTTCGAATTAAGGACGCCTCGTGTTGATACGGTCGAATTGGCTCAAGTCTTTTATCCAACGTTCGAACAATATAAGTTATCTCATTTATCCAAGGTTCTTAATCTTGACTTAGCTCAAGCCCATACCGCTATTGAAGATGCGAGAGCGACCGGACAGCTTTTGTTTCATTTGATGGATAAGATTGCCAGCCTACCTAGACAGACCATTGAGATGCTTTTGACTTTTTCAGATAATCTTCTTTTTGAGACTGAGTTGGTTATTCGTGATGCTATAAGAGGTCAAAATTTAGGTCTTTCAAAGGAATATGTCATGCTTGAAGAATCTGGAATTGTTCTTCGTAGACCTGTGGCTTATAAGGCGGAACGAAAACTGTCTCAAGATTTTGCTACCAATATTGCTCTCTTAGATTTAGAGTCAAGACCTAAACAAAGAGAGTTTGCTGAGGCAGTGAGGAAGGAGCTTGATAATACTGCTATTTCCATGATTCAGGCTCAGACTGGAATTGGGAAAACCTATGGCTATTTGCTTCCCTTGTTAGCACAAGCCGATGTCGATAAAGTAGTAGTAGCTGTTCCAACCAAGCTTCTTCAAAATCAGATTATGAATCAGGAAGCTAAAGCATTATCAGATGTCTTTAATGTTAACTTTCATAGTCTCAAAGGACCTCAGAATTATATCAAGTTAGATGCCTTTTACCAGACCTTACTTCGCCAGGACAGTAACCGTTTGATTAATCGTTACAAAATGCAACTCTTAGTTTGGTTGACTGAAACGAAGACAGGAGATCTTGATGAAATCAGACAAAAACAGCGCTATATGGCTTATTTTGATGAGATTAAGCACGATGGTAAGTTAAAGGTGGATAGTCTTTTTGCTGAATATGATTTTTGGCAACAGTCCTACCAAAAAGCCCAAGAAGCTAGGGTAGTTGTGACCAATCATGCTTATCTTTTGACGCGTATGGAAGATGATCATGATTTTGTTCGAGGAAAAACCCTTGTGATTGATGAGGGACAAAAGATGGTTCTGGCTTTGGAACAATTTTCACGTCATCAAGTCAATCTTACGATCCTTTTGCAACATATCCATCGTATTCTTGATAGTGGTAATCAAACCTTACTTCAACAACGCTTGCTCGAAAATTTGCAGTTTGAAGTTAGCCATCTAATCCAAGAACACCAACAATTTCCTCAGAAGCAGTATAATCGCCAGCAATTAGATTGTTTGCTACAAACCATTTCTGAACTGGAAGGTGAAAGTGATTTGATGGAGATGTTGTCTCCACTGAAGACACCCCTTTACAGCCATTTTTGGCTTGAAACAGACTATTATCAGGAACATCGTGTGACTTATTTAAAGGCGTCACGTCAAGAACTCTTAGAACTTTCAGCTTATCTACCAAGTGCTCAAAAAGTGATAATTGTTTCAGCAACTATTGATGTAGGACCTGATGTTGATGTGGCTGATTTGTTGGGCTTAAAACAGGTACGCAAGGTTAGCCTTCCAATGGACACTTTACCCAATCAAGCTATTTGGATTGATCAAAGCATGCCTATGATTGGAGTTTCTTCTGAGGAGGAGTATGAAGTTGCTCTTGCAAAGCGTCTCCAGAAGCTATCTGAAATGGAATATCCAATTTTAGTACTATTCACGTCTCGAAAGAGTATGATGGCTGTTTCGGATTTATTGGATCATAGGGAAGTTCGTCACCTAACTCAAGAGAAAAATGGGACAGCTTTTAATGTCAAAAAACGTTTTGATAGAGGTGAGACCAATCTCCTTCTTGGTATGGGGGCATTCTGGGAAGGTGTTGACTTTGCTCAACAAGATAGGGTAATTGAGGTTATTGCACGTCTGCCGTTTGACAATCCTAAGGATCCTTTCTATCAAAAGATTGAATCTTGGTTTTCTAAGCAAGGAAAGAGTACCTTTGAGAGTTACAGTCTTCCAATGACGGTTTTACGTTTCAAACAAGCTATCGGACGTGCCCAAAGACGCCCAGAACAGCGTTCAGCTATTCTTCTTATGGATAATCGCCCACTCGTTAAGAGCTATGGAAAACTATTTCTAAAAGAAGTCACACAAGAAGTGGCGCTTAAGTATGCTAAGTTTGAGCAAGTCGAAGAGGATATTAAGGATTTCTTAGAAAAAGAAAGTTAACTTTTTAAAACAAACCTTTTCTAAGATTACTCAGGCTTTATGAATTTTACTGAGTTATAAAAAAGATAGACTTAATTGCTCAATACTAGCTATATTGCTATGTAAAGATTTATCATTTTCTGATATAATAAATTCAGAAACTTTTTTAGGAGGCATTATGCGTAAACAACGTTCACCTTGGACAAAAAAGCAACAGCTTATTTTTGGAATAATTGTAATCGTTGTGACCTTAATTGCCTCTGTGACTGCTATTCTTATTGTAGCGACTAAGCCTTACGTAGACGCTGAAAAGAAGGTTATTGCCATAGCAGAGAGCAAAGCAGGCATAAGGACTGTTACTGAATTTGATATCTACCATGGTGAGTCTACCTATTACGGACTTCTTGGAAAGTCTAGTCAAGGTGAGAAGCTGGCTGTTATCATGAGTCCTGATTCAGGTGTGGTTGATATCTACAAGCAATCTGATGGTATTAGTAAGTCAGTGGCTAAGAAAGCTGCTAAGGCCTATGGTGCTAAGGAGATATCCTATGTCCACCTAGGAAAATATGGCAAAACTCCTATTTGGGAAGTGAAGTCAGGAACCCAGTATTATCTGGTTGATTTTATCTCAGGTCAGGTTATTAAAGTGGAAGGACTATAATGAAATGACAAAATTATCAAATCGTGTATTACAAATGGAAGAAAGTGTTACTTTAGCTGCCAGTGCGCGTGCTAAAGCTCTTAAAGCTCAAGGACGTGATATTTTGAGTTTGACACTTGGTGAACCAGATTTTGTAACACCTAAGAACATTCAAGATGCGGCCATTGCTTCTATTGAAAATGGTAAAGCAAGTTTTTATACCGTGGCTTCTGGACTTCCGGAACTCAAGGATGCGATCAGCACTTACATGAAAAATTTCTATGGTTATGCTGTGAAACCAAATGAGGTTGTTGTCGGCACTGGAGCTAAGTTTATCTTATATGCTTTCTTTGCTACAGTCATTAATCCTGGTGATGAAGTCATTATTCCAACACCTTGCTGGGTTTCTTACGTAGACCAAGTTAAAATGGTTGAGGGTGTTCCGGTTACTTTCCAAACGACTGAAGCTAATCACTTTAAAGCAACGGTTGAACAACTTGAAGCTGCTCGAACTGAAAAAACTAAGGTTGTCTTGCTTAATTCTCCATCAAATCCAACAGGAATGATTTACAGCAAGGAAGAATTGCAAGCAATCGGTGACTGGGCGGTTGAGCACGATATTTTGATTTTAGCAGATGATATCTATGGTCGTTTGGTCTATAATGGCAATACTTTCACACCCATTTCTAGTCTTTCAGATGCGATTCGTAAGCAAACAATTGTGATTAATGGTGTTTCCAAGACCTATGCTATGACAGGTTGGCGTGTGGGATTTGCTGTAGGAGATCCAGAAATTATTTCAGGAATGGCGAAGATTATTAGCCAAACAACATCAAATCTTACAGCAGTTTCCCAATACGCTGCTATTGAAGCCTTAACTGGTGATCAGTCTTCTATCGAAGAAATGCGTCAGGCCTTTGAAGAACGTTTGAATACAATTTATCCACTCCTAGCTGAAGTACCTGGTTTTGAAGTCATCAAACCTCAAGGTGCCTTTTACCTCTTCCCTAATGTAAAAAAAGCGATGGAAATCAAGGGTTATACAGATGTCAATGATTTTACAAATGCTATTCTTGAAGAGGCTGAAGTGGCTTTGGTAACAGGTGCAGGATTCGGCGCACCTGAAAATATTCGTCTTAGCTATGCAACAGATTTGGATACTTTGAAAGAAGCAGTTCGCCGAATCAAAGCCTTTATGGAAAAATAGAATTAATATAGATTAACAGAAAAGAGAAGTAATTACATGTCTAAACAATTAGTTTCAATTATTGATGTGCCTAAACACGTGGGTGAAGAAATCACTATCGGTGCATGGGTAGCTAACAAATCAGGTAAAGGGAAATTGGCCTTTCTTCAATTGCGTGACGGAACTGCCTTCTTCCAAGCTGTAGCTTTCAAACCTAACTTCATCGAAAAATACGGTGAAGAAGAAGGTACTGAAAAATTTGATACTGTTAAACGCCTTAGCCAAGAAACATCAGTTTATGTGACTGGTGTGGTCAAAGAAGATGAACGTTCAAAATTTGGTTACGAGTTGGATGTGACAGCAGTAGAAGTCATCGGTGAGTCACATGATTACCCAATCACACCAAAAGAACACGGAACTGACTTCTTGATGGATAATCGTCACCTTTGGTTGCGTTCACGTAAACAAATGGCTGTCCAACAAATTCGTAATGCCATTATTTACGCAACATACGAATTCTTTGATAAAAATGGTTTCATCAAATTTGATAGTCCAATTTTGTCAGGAAATGCTGCTGAAGATTCAACAGAATTGTTTGAAACAGATTACTTTGGTACTCCTGCTTACCTAAGCCAATCTGGTCAGCTTTACCTTGAAGCTGGTGCAATGGCTCTTGGTCGTGTCTTTGACTTCGGTCCTGTTTTCCGTGCTGAAAAATCAAAAACACGCCGTCACTTGACTGAGTTCTGGATGATGGATGCTGAGTATTCATTCTTGTCACATGATGAGTCACTTGACTTGCAAGAAGCTTACGTTAAAGCACTTATTCAAGGTGTGATTGATCGTGCGCCACAAGCTCTTGAAATCCTTGAACGTGATGTGGATCTTCTTAAGAAATACATTGCTGAGCCATTCAAGCGCGTGTCTTATGATGAAGCTATCGACCTTCTTCAAGCACATGAAAATGATGAAGATACAGATTACGAGCACCTCGAACATGGGGATGACTTCGGTTCACCGCACGAAACTTGGATTTCA
This sequence comes from Streptococcus parasalivarius, assembly GCF_054785155.1. Lineage (NCBI taxonomy): Bacteria > Bacillati > Bacillota > Bacilli > Lactobacillales > Streptococcaceae > Streptococcus > Streptococcus parasalivarius. The sequence goes on along the minus strand of NZ_BAABOB010000009.1, from coordinate 26,234 downwards.
AACTATTTTGGTGTTCCAACATTCGTCGTTAATTACCCAGCAAGCTTTAAGGCCTTCTACATGAAACCTGTTCCTGGTAATCCAGAGCGCGTTCTTTGTGCAGACCTTTTGGCTCCAGAAGGTTATGGTGAAATCATCGGTGGTTCAATGCGTGAGGATGACTACGATGCGCTTGTTGCTAAAATGGATGAACTTGGTATGGATCGTACAGAATACGAATTCTACCTTGACCTTCGTAAATATGGTTCGGTACCACACGGTGGTTTTGGTATCGGTATTGAACGTATGGTTACTTTCGTATCTGGCACAAAACACATTCGTGAAGCTATTCCATTCCCACGTATGTTGCACCGTATCAAACCATAAGTAAAATTCTCTAGGAGTGCAAAAGTATGAAAAGATGTTTACTTGGTCTTTTGGCCTTGCTTTTTATGGTGTCAATGGTAGCTTGTAGCAAGTCTACTCCCTCACTAGAGGGTGAATGGCAGGCACAAGATGCCTTAAAGAAGGATTATACGATTGCCTTCAAGAAAGATAAGGTCAAGATTGGTGAGCAGGATTATAACTATACAGTGGATGGTCCTAAGTCTAAAGATGACTTTACCTATTATTCGCTAAAAGTAAAAGATCAGGGGAAAGAGATGTCTTATACGGTATTTTTCCCAACTAAATCCAAAGAGGTTGCTCTTTTTCTACAACCAAATGATGAGAAAGAACCCATTAAGGGTCAAATGCTCTTTGCACTCAATAAAAAGGAAAAACCAGACTACTATGACTATGTCAAAAAGTATCTGAAATAGTAGGAGAAGGATTAGCCTAGTGCTGATTCTTTTCTTTTTGGAATTATATGTTTCAATTTTCAGAATATTTTGTTATAATAGCAACATATTAGTCAAAGGAGAACTATCATGGCAAAAACTATTCATACTGATAAAGCACCAGCAGCAATCGGACCTTATGTTCAAGGTAAAATCGTTGGCAATCTTTTGTTCGCTTCTGGTCAAGTACCATTGTCACCAGAAACAGGTGAAATCATTGGCGAAACCATTCAAGAACAAACAGAACAAGTTCTTAAAAATGTTGGAGCTATTTTGGCAGAAGCTGGTACAGACTTTGACCACGTTGTCAAAACAACTTGCTTCCTAAGTGACATTAACGATTTCGTTCCATTTAACGAAGTGTATGCAACTGCCTTTACATCTGATTTTCCAGCACGTTCTGCAGTAGAAGTGGCACGCTTGCCAAAAGATGTTAAAATTGAAATCGAAGTTATTGCTGAGATTGATTAAGGAAGGGAGCCTTGGCTCTTTTCTTTTTTTCTCAACTATGATAAACTATTAAAGATAAATCATTTTCGATGTTTGGGAGACACCATCGCTAAAAAAAACCATTACTGGCGTTTTTTTGGCTCCCTCAAGGAGCCTTTTTATGTGTCTCAAACATCACGAATAAAGAGGAATATTATGAAACGTCAATCAGCTTTGGTCGTCTTTAGTGGCGGTCAAGATTCTACTACCTGCCTTTTTTGGGCTCTAAAACATTATGAAACAGTTGAATTAGTTACTTTTGCTTACGGACAACGTCATAGCTTAGAAATTGAAGTAGCTAAAGAGATCGCACAAGAACAAGGCCTCAAACACCATGTTTTGGATATGTCCTTGCTTGGTCAAATTACTGAAAATGCCCTAACATCTGATATTGAGATTGAGGCAGAAGAAGGAGAAGTTCCTAATACCTTTGTAGATGGCCGTAATCATCTCTTCCTTTCTTTTGCAGCTGTTCTGGCTAAGCAACGTGGTATCACTGACATTGTTACGGGTGTTTGTGAGACAGACTTTTCCGGTTATCCAGACTGTCGTGATGTTTTTGTCAAATCGCTTAATGTTACACTTAATCTTGCCATGGCCTATGATTTCGTTATCCAAACTCCTCTCATGTGGTTAGATAAGGCTGAGACTTGGGCTTTGGCTGATCAACTTGGAGCTTTCGACTACGTTCGTGAAAAAACGCTGACTTGTTATAACGGTATTATTGGGACTGGTTGTGGGGAATGTCCTGCCTGCCATTTGCGCCAAAAAGGACTTGAAAAATATCTAGCAGAAAGAGGAGAAGCTTAATGTTCTTTGCACCGAAAGAAATCAAAAAAGAAACAGGTGAGTCTTTGGTTTACAATTCTCACCGTACAATGGTTTCTAAAGAGTTTACTTTTGATGCTGCCCATCATCTCTTTCATTATGAAGGCAAATGCAAATCGCTTCATGGTCATACCTACCATCTTCAAATAGCAGTGAGTGGTTACTTGGATGAGCGTGGCATGACCTATGATTTTGGTGACCTTAAGAGCATTTACAAGGATCATTTGGAACCTCATCTGGATCACCGTTATCTCAATGAGACTTTGCCTTATATGAACACAACTGCGGAAAATATGGTTTTCTGGATTTTCCAGATGACGAGTCAACACCTGCCAGAGGAGAGGGGACTTCGTTTGGAATATGTACGCCTTTATGAGACACCGACAGCCTTTGCAGAGTTTAGACGGGAGTGGTTGGATGACTAGAGAACGTGTACTTAAACTGCCAGTGCTTGAAATTTTTGGACCGACTTTTCAAGGGGAAGGCCGAGCTATCGGTCAAAAGACTATGTTTGTAAGGACAGCAGGATGTGATTACCATTGTGATTGGTGTGATTCTGCCTTCACTTGGGACGGGTCAGAGAAGCCAATTCGTATGACAGCTGATGAAGTCATTGAAGCTTTGGATGCTCTAGGAACTTACGACTATGTTACTCTATCTGGAGGAAACCCAGCTCTGCTAGCAGCTAATATGGCTCAACTCGTTTCAAAACTCAAAGCAAGAGGCGTAACTCTGGCCGTTGAAACTCAGGGTTCTCGCTGGCAGGAGTGGCTCAAGGATATTGACCAAGTAACCCTAAGTCCTAAACCACCATCATCCAAGATGGAAGTCAATATGGAAACCCTTGACTTTATTGTTTCTCAGCTTGATCCTGATAAAGTTACCTTCAAGGTTCCTGTTTTCGATGATGCAGATTTAGCCTTTGCTAAAATGATTCAGGAACGTTATCAGCCAGATGTCATGTTTCTTTCAGCTGGTAATCCTGAACCTAAAGCAGAGGGTAATATTGTCCAACATCAATTAGATCGCCTAAAAGAACTGTGGGAGACTGTAGCTGCTGATAATTCGTGGGGCAATGTGCGTGTCCTCCCTCAGCTTCATACCCTACTCTATGATAATGAGCGTGGTGTCTAATCTTCACAGTCTATAAGATTAGAATTAATAGTATTTTGACTTTTTTGATGATTAAGATTAGAAATTGAGATTAAAAATCGACTATATAAAGGTCTAGAAAAATTAATAACGAAGGAAGAAAAATGTCACAACAAGAAGAAATGAAAAACCTCACTCTCCTTGGTAATAAGGAGACACCTTATATTTTTGAATACTCTCCACAAGTCTTGGAGTCTTTTGATAATCGTCACACTGATAATGATTACTTTATCAAATTCAACTGTCCAGAATTTACGTCACTTTGTCCTATTACTGGTCAACCTGATTTTGCAAGTATCTATATTTCTTATATTCCAGACCAGCTCTGCGTTGAGTCTAAATCTCTAAAGCTTTACCTCTTTAGTTACCGTAATCACGGAGATTTCCATGAAAACTGTATTAATACCATTGGTAAAGATTTGGTGGAGCTTTTGAACCCTCGTTACTTAGAAGTTTGGGGTAAATTTACACCTCGTGGTGGTATTTCTATTGACCCTTATTATAATTATGGCCGTCCAGAAACTAAGTATGAAAAGATGGCAGAGCAACGTCTTTTTAATCACGATCTTTACCCAGAAAATATTGATAATCGTTAATATCACGCTAAAAGTCCTTATGTTAAGGGCTTTTTTATTTTGTTAAACACCTGTCTTTAGGGTGTAAAAGAAAGATGATCAATTATTTTTTACAAGTAAAAGTAAGGTCATTGTTAGTTTTTTATTGGTCTGTTCTTAGAAACTTCTATTATTAAAATAATTTGACAATAGAAGTATTATCTCCTACAATTAAAATGTAAACAGAAGCGTAAGCGCTTGCTTATAAAAGGTATATTTGTTTTTAAAAAAGGGGATGAAGACAATGAGAAAAAGTTTACGTCTATTGTCGTGCGCTGTTTTAGGGGCAGCAATATTAGCACCAACGGTAGTTGGTAATGATCATGCACAGGCCGATAGTTATTATGGCCGAGGTTACCATAATAACTATTCTTATAATCCATGGTATAACAACTATTATCCAAACTATGGTTATAACTACGGATACAATGGTTATTATCCAGGCTATAATTACAATTATGGCTATAACTACGGTTACAATAATTACTATCCAAACTATAACTATGGCTATAATTATAACTATAATTATGGCTATAACAACTATAATCCTGGTTACAACAACTACAACGAATCAGGTACTTACCGCTATAGCAATGGTTACTTGTACTACATCTTGAGTGATGGTAGCTACTATGTTAACTATAACGGTCGTTGGGTTCGTGGTGGTGACTATAATAACAACAATAGTGGTTCTAACAATACACCAACGACAGGATATGAGGTTTTGAGAAATGACCCTCACTACCGTTACGAAAATGGTACTCACTATTATTTGAAAGATAATGGCGATTACTACTATTATTCAAATGGTAAGTGGGTGCTTGTTAAGGCTTCAAGCACAGATTCTGAAGCTCCAACAACTTCAACTGTAGATTCAACTTCATCAGCAAGTTCAGAAGTAGCCTCAACTGTGGATTCAACTTCATCAGCAAGTTCAGAAGTAGCTTCAACTGTAGATTCAACTTCATCAGCAAGTTCAGAAGTAGCCTCAACCGTGGATTCGACTTCATCAGCAAGTTCAGAAGTAGCGTCAACCGTAGATTCAACTTCATCAGCAAGTTCAGAAGCAGCGTCAACCGTAGATTCAACTTCGTCTGCAAGTTCAGAAGTAGCTTCAACTGTTGACTCAACTTCGTCTGCAAGCTCAGAAGTAGCTTCAACTGTAGATTCAACTTCGTCTGCAAGTTCAGAAGTAGCCTCAACTGTAGATTCAACTTCAGAAGCGGCTTCAACTGGTAACTCAAGTTCGACTGTAACTTCTGAATCTTCTTCAACAGCAACTTCAGAGACAGGTTCAACATCAGAAACAAGTTCTGAAGCTCCTGAACTTGAAAAACCACCATATGCGCCTGAAACAAACATTGACTATGATAAGTTGCCAAAACCAACATTGCCACCAACAGATTATCGCATGCACTCAGACCCACGATTTGTAGATGACAACGGTACGTATTACTACCGTGTCGCTATGACTGATGAGGAAAATGCGCGTGGTATCGATGGTTACTACAAATGGGTTGATGGTAAGTGGAAACTCTACAATGGTACTGCCAATGATGATCCTGAGCTTGATCCAGATTTCCATAAACCAGCAGGAAACGACGAATACATGTACGATGACAACGCATCAAGTGTTAAGTTGTATTCTGAAAATGTAGTTGGTACTGGTAAAGCGGGAGAAGCTCTTCCATTCCAAAATGTTGATGAATTCAAAGATTATGTTATTAAGAATCTTGCTCCAAAATTCATAGACAATGCTGGCTGGGATTGTAATGTAACTTGGGAAATTGAAGATGTTGACAACTTCAACGCTTCTAAGGGCAGTGCTTGGGCACGTGACTATGTTATTACAGCTAATCTCAAGAGCGGTGTTGACGACAAAAAATATAGTGATGTTGAATTTGGATATGTTAAATTTATTTATCATGTAGAATCAACTGAAAATTCTGACTATGTTGAAGTTGATTCAGCTAAGGCTGCCTTTAATGAAATCAATGCTCAACGTACAGCTGCCGGTTTACCAGCGCTTACTTGGTCTGATGATCTTTACAATAGCACAACTCTTCCACACGCCAAAGATATTTCACATACTTACAACAGTGACGGTATTGTTTACCGTCGTGAATCTGATGGTTCAGTTGTTGCAAATAAATGGTTGAGCAGTGGTATTCGTGAACTTCTCATGAGTCCAGATGCTACTCAAGCTGCAGTGGCTTGTGTTGTCGCAGGTGATGGTACTTACTACTGGACTTTGAATTACCAATAAGAAGATGTTAAATTAATTGTCCCAATAATGGAGGAGTCTAAGGTTAGTCTTGGACTCTTTTCCTTTATCTATTGAACGTTTAAGCTTTCAATATGGTATAATAGAGCCTAGAAAGAAGGCGAAAATATGCAGGTTAAGAGAGTTCAGGATTATATCTCTAAAGAGTGGTTCGATGAAACCGATGGCTCCTATTTCGAACGACTAAATAGTCGTTTGCAGGTGCTTTTGAAAAAAGATTACCCTGATTTACAAGGACATGATTTCATTAGTAATATTAGCCTTTTGGATTATAGGTTAGTTTTTCTCGACGAGATTATCGCAAATGCTAATGAGAAAAATGAGCACGTGCGTGAAACCGTTCATGATGTGACCAAGAGTTTACTCTACGAGGACCAGGATGTCCAGGAACAATTGGATAGTCGAATTACTTTTGGTCAAAAAGTGGCGGATGAAGTGGCCAGATTTGGTGGATCTTGGACTTTTATCTTATCATTCATTGCTTTTATGGCTATTTGGATGGGGCTAAATGTCGTCCAACCCTTTGGCATTGCCTTTGACAAGTATCCATTTATTCTGTTGAATCTCGCCTTATCTACACTGGCTGCAGTTCAGGCACCTCTGATTATGATGAGTCAGAATCGGGCATCGGATTACGATCGATTGCAAGCACGAAATGACTATCACGTCAATAAACAATCAAAGGAAGAAATCCGACTTTTACATGAAAAAATTGATCACTTGGTGCAACAAGACCAATCAGATTTGCTTACTATTCAAAAATTGCAGACAGAAATGATTATGGGGGTTAGCCAACAAGTTGAAAAAATGTCAGACGATATTCGTGTCTTGAAAGAAGAAAGACTAGAAAGGGAGTCTCATGGGAACGAAAAAAATTAATTTAGTTGTTGTAACAGGGATGAGCGGGGCAGGTAAGACTGTAGCGATTCAATCCTTTGAGGATATCGGATACTTCACTATTGATAATATGCCACCTTCTTTGGTACCAAAGGTTATCGAGTTGGTAAAACATAGTGAAGAGACAGATAAGATTGCTCTTGTCGTTGATATGCGAAGTCGCTTGTTCTTCGATGAAATCAACGATATTTTGGATAAATTGGAAAGCAATGAGGAACTTAATTTCAAGATTCTTTTCTTGGACGCTACGGATGGTGAATTGGTTTCTCGTTACAAAGAGACACGTCGTAGTCACCCACTGGCGGCAGATGGCCGTGTTTTGGATGGCATCAAGTTAGAGCGTGAGCTTTTGTCACCTCTTAAGAGTTTGAGTCAAAACGTAGTTGATACGACAGAATTGACTCCGCGTCAACTTCGTAAGGCTATTTCTGAACAGTTTTCATCTGAGCAAGACCAATCTTCTTTCCGTATTGAAGTTTTGAGTTTTGGTTTTAAATATGGACTGCCATTGGATGCAGATCTGGTTTTTGATGTCCGTTTTTTGCCAAACCCTTATTATGATCCTGCCCTTCGTAACCTCACAGGTTTGGATAAAGAGGTTTTTGATTACGTCATGAAGCATACGGAATCAGAAGACTTTTACAATCATTTGATACAGCTTATTAAACCAATCTTACCTGGCTACAAAAAAGAAGGTAAGTCTGTTCTTACTATTGCTGTTGGGTGTACAGGTGGTCAACACCGTAGTGTAGCTTTTGCACATCGTCTAGCCCAAGATCTAAAAAATGATTGGACAGTCAATGAAACACATCGTGATAAGGATCGACGTAAGGAGACGGTGAATCGTTCATGAAAAAACCAAGAATTACAGTAATAGGTGGGGGAACTGGTATTCCAGTCATTCTTCGTAGTTTACGCCATAAGGATGTTGATATCACTGCTGTGGTAACTGTAGCTGATGATGGCGGTTCTTCAGGAGATTTGCGTGATATCATGCAACTGACACCTCCAGGGGATTTGCGTAATGTTTTGGTAGCTATGAGTGATATGCCTAAACTTTATGAAAGAGTTTTCCAATATCGTTTTGATAAAACCGATGGCGCTTTGGCCGGTCATCCACTCGGAAATCTAATCATCGCTGGAATTTCAGAAATGCAGGGATCTACCTATAATGCCATGCAGCTTCTGACGAAGTTTTTCCACGTCACAGGTAAGATTTATCCTGCCAGTGAGACTGCCTTGACGCTTCATGCCGTTTTTCAAGATGGTCATGAAGTAGCAGGTGAGAGTAGTATTGCCCAGTACGATGGCATGATTGAGCGCGTTTATGTGACCAATACCTATAATGATGAAGAGCCTAAGGCCAGTCGTAAGGTTGTTGATGCTATTATAAATAGTGATATGATTGTTTTAGGTCCTGGGTCTCTCTATACATCGATTTTGCCCAACCTGGTGATACCAGAGATTCGTCAGGCTCTTATTGAGACCAAGGCTGATGTCACATACATTTGTAATATTATGACGCAGTACGGAGAAACTGAGCAATTCTCAGATGCCGACCATGTGGCTGTTCTTAATCGTCATCTTGGCTCCGATGTGATTGACAATGTCTTAGTTAATATCAAGAAAGTGCCTAAGGAATACATGGCAAGTAATAAATTTGATGAATACCTTGTTCAGGTTGAGCATGATTTTGAGGGCTTACGTCGTGAAGCAAAAACAGTTGTGTCTTCTAATTTTTTGCGACTTGAAAATGGTGGTGCCTTCCACCATGGTGACTTGGTAGTGGATGAGCTCATGCATCTAGTGAGGAATAAGTCATGAGTTTCACAATTAAGGTTAAAGAAGAGATAATTGCAGCTTCAAGCAAAGACAAGGCTGAATTGTCGGCATTGATTAAGATGTCTGGTTCTGTTGGATTGACCAACCAAGGATTGACTCTTTCCATCTCAACAGAAAATGCAAAGATTGCGCGACATATCTACCAATTAATGGAAAGTCGTTATCAGAGTAATCCTGAATTGAGACATCATAACAAGACTAATCTCAAGAAAAATCGTGTTTACACGGTTTTTGTAGCCGACCATGTCAATGATATTTTGTCCGATTTACAATTGGCGGATTCTTTCTTTGGCTTTGAAACAGGCATCGAAACATCAATAATGGAAGATGACGAAGCTGGAAGATCCTATTTACGAGGTGCTTTTTTGGCGACTGGAACAGTTCGTGATCCTGAAAAAGGCCGTTATCAATTAGAGATTTTTTCCGTTTACCAAGACCACGCAGAGGACTTGGCTTCTCTCATGAAAAAATTTATGCTCGATGCCAAGGTTCTGAGTCATAAAAATGGTTTTGTGACCTATCTTCAAAAAGCTGAGGATATTATGGATTTCCTCCTTGTTATTGGTGCAATGAACTCTAAGGATACCTATGAAGAGGTCAAAATTATGCGAGAGACCAGAAATGATCTGAATCGTGCCAATAATGCGGAAACAGCTAATATTGCTAGAACGATTAGTGCTAGTATGAAAACAATTAATAATATTATCAAGATTATGGATACGGTTGGCTTGGAGATTTTACCTGTGGAGCTGCGCCAAATTGCCCAACTCCGTATTGCCAATCCAGATTACTCTATCCAGCAAATCGCAGATAGTATAGAACCTCCTCTGACCAAGAGTGGTGTCAACCATCGTCTCAGAAAAATCAATAAAATTGCGGACGATTTGTAAGTAGAAAGGAAGCTTTTATGGCTTGTACAACGATTTTAGTAGGTAAGAAAGCCTCATATGACGGCTCTACCATGATTGCACGTACTGAGGATTCTCAATCAGGCGTTTTTACGCCCAAAGAATTTCTCGTCGTGACCCCTGAAGACCAACCGAGTCATTATCAGTCTGTGCTTAGTAATTTTTCAATTGATTTGCCAGATAATCCTCTACGTTATACTTCTGTTCCAGATGCACTTGGTAAAGACGGTATCTGGGGTGAAGCTGGTATTAACTCATCTAATGTTGCCATGAGTGCAACAGAAACAATCACCACCAATGCGCGTGTACTCGGTGCAGACCCTCTTGTTAAAGATGGTTTTGGAGAAGAGGATATGTTAACATTGGTCTTGCCATATATCAAGACGGCGCGTGAAGGTGTCCTTCGTTTGGGGCAACTTCTTGAAACTTACGGAACTTACGAATCTAATGGTATTGCTTTCTCAGATACTGAAGAAATTTGGTGGCTAGAGACCATTGGTGGTCACCATTGGATTGCAAGACGTGTTCCAGACGATGCCTATGTCACTAACCCAAACCAACTTGGCATCGATCATTATGAGTTTGAAAATCCAGACGACTATTTAGCCTCACCAGACATTCGAGATTTTATTAATAAACATCACTTGGATTTGACTTATTCTAATGAACACTTTAATCCACGTTATGCTTTTGGTAGCCAACGAGATAAGGATCGTCATTATAATACACCACGTGCCTGGGCAATGCAGAAATTCTTGAACCCAGAAAAAGATTATGATCCAAAATCATTCTTTATTCCATGGTGTCAAAAACCATACCGCAAAATTACAGTTGAAGATGTTAAATATGTCTTGAGTCTTCATTACCAAGATACACCTTATGATCCTTATGGACCTCAAGGAGATGCGGTGAGTCAACGCCAATTCCGTCCAATCGGTATCAACCGTACTAGTCAAACAGCTCTCTTGCAAATGCGTCCTAACAAACCATCAGAAACGACAGGAATTCAGTGGTTAGCCTATGGATCAATGCCATTTGGTACAATGGTTCCATTCTGGACTCAAGTCGGAACAACACCTGCTTATTTCCGTCAAACGACTGATAAAGTGGATACAGGTAATTTCTACTGGAGTAATCGCTTGATTGCTGCTATCTGTGATCCTCATTTCCAACAGCATGAAGCTGATTTGGATGCTTATGTAGAAACAACTATGGCTCTTGGCCATGCTATGATTAATCATGTAGATACTGCTTTAGCAAATGGTGAGAGTATTGATTTTGAAGCTGAAAATCAAAAAATTAGTGATAAGATTCAGTCAGAAACAGATAAACTATTGGCAAAAGTCTTAGATGATGCAAGTAATTTGATGACCAATCGTTTTTCTATGAGTGATTAAAGTCATCAAAAAAGCCTTTCCATAAAATTGGAAAGGTTTTTTAGTATTGTAAACATTACTTGTTTTCTTTATCCAGTTTCGAGAGGAGCTGATAAAGCGTAATAAAGAAGAAAAGATCGAGTGAAATGAGAAGGCCTGATGCCCATGGCAAATCGCTTTCTAAATTTCGAAGAGGTGAATTCCAAGCAAAGTGTGCAGTAAAAGCACCGCAAGCATAAAGTATACCAATAAGACTGTATTTAGAATTAATGAGTTTTTGACGGGAACGCCATATAAGGACTAGCCCCATAGCAAGGAAGGATGTGTAAAGCCAGTGAGACGATACAGCACCAATAGTTCGACCAAGAATACCTGAAATCGTATAAGAAAAACCATCAGGTAAATCTGAAAGAATATAGGAGAAGTCTTCACTAATCTGGAAGCCCAGCCCCGCCGTAATAGCGACAAGCAAGAGTCCCTTGTAACTTTTTGTTGGCACCATATAGATAGCAAAGAGAAAAGCTGCCAGTTTTAGGGGTTCTTCAACTAGGGGAGCCATAAGGGCATCCTCAAAGCGGTAGAAGAAGCTCTTTGAAGAAAGATGAGCAGTCACCCAGTCGTGAGAAATGGTATTGGCATAACCAGCTATCCATCCTGTGATAAAGACTCCACCAATTAGAGCAAATATGAGAACAAGTGGTTTCACCTGCCATCTCTTGCCTAAGTACTGGATCAGAAATATTCCTGGTACGATATAACATAAGGCAATCAGTGTTGATAGTCCAATAATACCGTATGCCGAACCAGATAAAGCGCCTGAAGTGTATGATTGCGTATCATAAGTCAGGCCTATGGCTGAAAGCAATAAAAAAAGATATAGGGTTAATTTACGAAACATGTATAACCTACTTTCCAAATGATATTTCCAGTATATCAAATAATTCTTTCTCGTCGAAATATTTCAATTTTTTTATTTTAGGACTTGCAAAATAAATGAAGTGTGATATACTTAACCAGTAAACTATTAACTGGTTAAGTATTTTGAAAGGAATAACATGAAAAAGAAACGCATTTTTGCCCTAGCAGGATTAGCAACAGTTGTTTTAGCTGCTGGTGCAGGTATTTATTATACGACTAGTCACCACGGTTCAAAAGGAAATGGTGACTTGAAGGTTGTGACCAGCTTTTACCCTGTTTATGAATTTACCAAGCAGGTTGTTGGAGATGAGGGAGAGGTGTCTTATCTTATTCCCGCTGGTAGTGAAGCCCACGATTTCCAACCATCTACTAAGAATGTCGCTGACATTGAAAAAGCAGACACTTTCGTCTACCTAAATGAAAATATGGAAACCTGGGTTCCAAAAGTTGAAAAGTCTATCAACAAAAAAAATACAAAAGTCATTAAGGCAAGTCAAGGCATGGTTCTTTTACCTGGAACAGAGGAAGAAGATCATGATCACGGTGGAGAAGAACATCACCACGAATATGATCCCCATGTTTGGCTCTCACCTAAACGTTCTCAAAAATTAGTTGAAACTATTAGAGACGGTTTGATTGCTCAGCATCCAGATAAAAAAGCAGTCTTTACAACCAATGCCGAGAAATACCTTAAAAAATTAAAGACTTTGGATAAGGAGTATACTGAAGCCTTTAGTCAAGCAAAACAGAAAAGTTTTGTTACTCAGCACTCAGCTTTTGCCTACCTTGCCTTAGATTACGGTTTGACACAGGTACCAATTTCAGGTGTTTCAGCTGAGTCCGACCCTTCTGCAAAACGTATCGCTAGCCTTTCTAAGTATGTCAAAGAATATGATATTAATTATATCTATTTTGAGGAAAATGCTTCAAGTAGTGTTGCTAAAACCTTAGCTAACGAAGTAGGAGTTAAGACAGCAGTTTTAAATCCAATTGAATCACTAACTAAGGAACAGTTGAAAAAAGGTGAAGACTATGTCAGTGTTATGACTGAGAACCTAAAAAGTCTTCGTTTAACAACGGACGTTGAAGGTAAAGCTATCCAACCTGAAACAGGAAGTGATGACAAGAAAACGGTTCAAAATGGTTACTTCGATGACAAAGATGTTAAAGATAGAGAACTTTCGGATTGGTCAGGGGAGTGGCAATCGGTCTATCCTTATCTTCAAGATGGTACTTTAGATCAAGTATTTGAATACAAATCTCTTTTGAATAAGGATAAAACAGCACAAGAGTATAAAGAATACTACACTAAGGGCTATCAAACAGATGTTTCTAAAATTGCTATTGATGGTAAAAAGATGACCATGACTTTCACAAAGAATGATGGAAGTAGTGTGACACATACTTATCGTTATGATGGGTATAAGATTTTGACCTATGCTTCTGGTAAAAAAGGTGTTCGTTATCTCTTTACAGCAACTGATAGTCAAGCAGCAGATAACCCTTACCAGTATGTCCAATTTTCAGATCATCAAATAGATCCAACAAGTTCAGCACATTTCCATATTTTCTTTGGAAATAGTAGCCAAGATGAGATTCTAAAAGAAATGGATAATTGGCCAACTTACTATCCTGGAAAACTTAGTGGCTTTGAAATTGCACAGGAAATGGTTAGCCATTAATACTAGAAATGCACTCATTCGTGAGTGTTTTTCTTTTTTTAAAAAATCTTTCATTTCTTAAACTCTTAGAAAATTGCTAGTGTCATTACTTTTAAACAGAAATTTAAAGCATCGTATTTTTTCTAAAAAAATCCTGTAAAAAATTAAATAATTACTACATTTTTTCATTCTTTAGTGGTACAATAATAGTACGATTTTCAGATGACCAGGAGAGACCCATGAACCAGTATTTAGTAGCGATACATTATATTCAACTGCTTCAAGCAGAACTCGATATTCTAAATCATGATGCGCGCTTGCTTTTTGATTTAAAGATTGAACCAAATCTTGCTAAAAGAGAGCTTGCTGACTTGAAAGTATCCCTATCTAAATTATCTGACAAAAACCTTTATATCGAAGGTACAATCTGGTATCAGCCAAGTTTGTTTGCAATCATTGATCAAAATTTAGGGGTTATTGATGACTGGCTCAAGGAATTAGATGACTTCTTTGAATTTACCTATAGTACAACAGTTTTCACTGTTTTAAAAGAAAATGAAAATCGAAGTTACGACTTATTACTTGGTCTCTATAGCCGTCTTGAATACGTTATTTCAGAAATAAAAAATTGCCGTTAGATGACTAACGGCTTTTAGTATATAGAAAAATTAGGTTCTATTTTAAATATCAAATAATTTGACAAAATACCCAAATGTGTGTAAAATAAAATTTGAAAATACTCTAATAAAAATAATGTTAAGTTAAAGGAAGATAATAATTAAGTGAGTAAGCAGGGGTTGAAATTGGGGGATTTTGTTAAATATTATTTGGTGAGCCTTGTGTCGCTGAGCTTTTTATGTCTTATTTTGTATGGGCTATATTCTTTAAACGGGCTCATTCCTTTTTCTCTAGATAGAGCTTCAGGTCTTGAAGTTAGGCATTATTCAGGACAGACCACCTCTTCTGTAAAAAAAGATGGTGATTATAAGGTTCAGGATATTAGTGGTGAAACTAAGAGCTACAATGTTGATTTGAAAGTAACAAACGATGGGGATAAGGTTATCCAAACCTATGTCTTTGAGTATAAAAAATGATTCTATAATAAAAACTCACAGTCTTAGCCAGATTGTGAGTTTTTTAGATGTCTTTTACCAAAGTCCTAATATCTTTTGCATGAGAAGAGAAGCAAGACTAATTAATAACCAACAGACTCCTCCCACTAGAAGTGCTGAGCCTCCTTTAGTGATTAGTTTTTTGAGATTTGTTTGGAAACCGATAGCTGTCATTGCCATAATAATCATAAATTTTGAAAGGTCTTTTAATGGTGAAAAGACGGCAGGTGTTACACCGAGTGACATAGCAACAGTTGTAATCAGTGAGGCCAAAAGGAACCAAAGGATAAAGTTAGGCACTGCTTTGCTTAGCGAGAATGCTTCCTTTGTATTATCCTTTCGTGACTGCCATACAGATAGACCAAGAGTTATAGGGATGATAGCAAGTGTTCGAGTCAATTTAACAATTGTTGCTTGCTCTAGGATAGATGTTCCATGTAAGCTATCCCAAGAACTAGCTGTAGCAGTTACAGAAGAAGTATCGTTGACAGCTGTTCCAGCAAATATGGCAAAGCCTTGATTACTAAGTCCCAACCAAGATCCCAAGTGAGGAAAGATTAAAGCTGCTAAGATGTTAAAAAAGAAAATTACCGAGATTGCTGTTGCAATAGATTCATCTTTTGCCTTGATTACAGGTGCAGTTGCAGCAATAGCAGAACCTCCACAGATTGAAGAACCAACCCCTACTAAAGTAGTAATTTCGCTATCTATCTTAAATAGCTTTTGGATGAAGTAAGCAGTAACGAGTGCCGTAGCAATAGTGGCTAAAATGATAGGAAGTGAGGTTAAGCCAACTTGGAAAACTTGAGAAAGGTTTAGCCCAAATCCTAGAAGAATAACAGCGTATTGTAATACTTTTTTTGATGTAAACTGCATCCCAGTTTTGAGCTTTTCAGAGTCTGTCACTACAATGCCAAGTAAGAGGCCAATGAAAAGACCAATGACAGGCCCTCCAATAATAGGAAATAAGACTCCAAGAGTCCAGGCTACAAGCGAAATAAGTATTGCAATACTTATACCAGGTAAGAATGATTTGATTTTCATTTTTCATCTCCTTAAAAATTACCCACATTGTATCTTATTATTTAGGATATGTAAAGGTGTTATTAGGGATAGTTTTTAGGGGAAACTATCCCTATAACTTGCTAAGGAGTGTTATTTCTGATAGAATAGTATTAAAATATTATAATTGAAAATTTTATGAAGGAAGGGTTGTATGTATCGTCATTTAAAGAAGTATATGATTTTTATCGTAGGAGCTTTCATTTGTTCTCTTTTTTTGGTTCTAGCTTTTACAACAGATAGAAAAAATGATAACAGTGTTAATGCTAAAGCTGAAGCTGCCTACAATCAAACTACGACGGCTTTTATTGATAGTATCGGAGAGACTGCGAGACAGATTGGTCAAGATTACAATATCTATGCTTCTGTTCTAATTGCTCAAGCTATTTTGGAATCAAATTCAGGTCAGTCAGGTTTGAGTCAGGCTCCTTATTACAACTTCTTCGGGATTAAGGGATCTTATAATGGGAATTCTGTGACCATGCGTACTTGGGAAGACGATGGTACAGGGAAGACTTATGAGATTGATGAACCTTTCCGTTCTTATGGAAGTCTGAGTGATTCTTTAGCCGATTATGCTGCTTTGATGACGTCATCAACTTATGCTGGCACTTGGAAATCAAATACAGGTAGTTATGCAGATGCCACTCAGGCACTGACAGGGACTTATGCTACAGATAGTCTTTACGCTTCTAAATTAAATAGCATTATTGCATACTATGGTTTGACTGCCTATGATCAAGCTCCAGTTACCCAAGCAACTGGTTCAACAAGTGGCCTTGTTTGGAACAGCTATAGAGGCTCATACACAGATGCTGAGACCTTATCTATAGATGAGGCCTGGGCAAGCTATAAAAATTATAAATAACAATGAGAGTCGAAAGGCTCTTTTTTTGTGCTTTGAATTGGATAGTTTTGGCGATAAAAAGTCCCCAACATTATGTGCTGGGGACTAACCTATTAGTTGTCAAAAGTGACTTCTTTAACGAGGTTATCAAGGAATTTTTCCCCCATTTTAGAGAGGGTTGCCTTTTCATGCTTCAAGTAAACAATATCAATTTCATCATCAATACCAAGTGGGATAGAGACAATGTTATCACCATTCAAATTACTATTTAAAATACCTGTAGCAATGGTGTAACCATCCAAACCGATTAATAGGTTGAAGAGTGTCGCTCGGTCTGAAACCACGATAGACTTTTTATGGGGAATCTGAGAGAGAATCTCTTCAGAATAGTAGAAGGAATTATGAATCCCCTGATCATAGCTAAGGTATGGAAATTCTTCTAAATCCTCCAAAGAGACAACTTCATGCTTAGCCAATGGGTTTGACTTGCTGACAAAGATATGGGGTCTAGCTTTGAAGAGACTGGTATATGTGAGACGGTTGTCGTCAAACATCTTAGTCAAGACATCTCGGTTATAGCTGTTAAGGAAGAGAACACCAATTTCTGAACGGAAGTTCTTAACGTCTTCAATAATTTCGTAAGTACGTGTTTCACGTAAGAAGAGCTCGTAACGTGTCATATCCGCTCTCTTAAGAAGTGAGACGAAAGCATTGACAACAAAAGCGTAGTGTTGAGAGGAAACACTAAACAATTCACGTGTTTCTGTGTGACTCTTGTAGCGTTCTTCCAAGAGATTTGTTTGTTCCACTACCTGACGGGCATAAGAGAGAAATTCAACTCCATCCTTAGTTAAGGTGATTCCCTTAGGGTTACGGATAAAGATATCGATTCCCATTTCTCTTTCCAAGTCACGAACAGCATTTGAAAGACTTGGTTGCGTAATGAAAAGTTGTTTTGCAGCTTCATTCATTGAGCCGGTTTCGACGATTTTGATAATATAATGTAATTGTTGAATTCGCATAGCCTTATTATAGCATATTTTAAGGATTATTCCTTAGGATAAGGAGCGACTAAAAGGTCTTTTTAGGACTATACCAATTTTTATGCTTGACAATGCCAAATATATCGAATATACTGTCCTCGTTAAGCTTTTTAAAGAGCTTATTGACTATACCAATTTTAAATGAAGGAGACATGACCTCTTTGATCAGAGGTTATTATTAAAAATATGTGTGGAATTGTTGGTGTTGTAGGTAACACAAATGCAACTGATATCTTGATTCAAGGACTTGAAAAGCTAGAATACCGTGGTTATGATTCAGCTGGTATCTTTGTAGCTGGCGATGCATCTAGTCAATTGGTTAAGGCTGTTGGCCGTATTGCGGAACTTGCTGCTAAAACTGAAGGAGTAGAAGGCACAGCTGGTATTGGACATACTCGTTGGGCAACTCACGGTAAACCAACAGAGGACAATGCTCACCCACACCGCTCAGAAACAGAACGTTTTGTTTTGGTTCACAATGGTGTTATTGAAAACTATCTTGAAATTAAGGAAGAATACCTTTCTGGTCACCATTTCAAAGGCCAAACTGATACTGAAATTGCAGTTCACTTGATTGGAAAATTCGTTGAAGAAGATGGTTTGTCAACTCTTGAAGCATTCAAGAAAGCTCTTCACATTATCCGTGGATCATATGCCTTCGCTCTTATGGATTCTGAAGATGCCTCAACAATTTACGTGGCAAAAAACAAATCACCACTTTTGATTGGTCTTGGTGATGGCTATAACATGGTCTGCTCAGATGCCATGGCTATGATTCGCGAAACTAATCAATACATGGAAATTCACGATCAAGAGTTAGTTATCGTGAAAGCTGATAGTGTTGAAGTTCAAGATTATGATGGTACTGTTAAAGAACGTGATAGCTATACAGCTGAACTTGACCTATCTGATATTGGTAAAGGCACTTACCCTTACTACATGCTCAAAGAAATCGATGAGCAACCAACAGTGATGCGTAAGCTTATCCAAGCCTACACAGATGACAAGGGACAAGTGACTGTAGATGCTGATATTATCAAGGCTGTTCAAGAGGCTGATCGTATCTATATCCTTGCGGCAGGAACATCATATCATGCTGGTTTTGCTTCTAAGAAGATGCTTGAAGAATTAACGGATACACCAGTTGAACTTGGTATTTCTTCTGAGTGGGGTTATGGTATGCCACTCCTTAGCAAGAAACCTCTCTTTGTCTTTATTAGTCAATCAGGTGAAACAGCAGATAGCCGTCAGGTTCTTGTTAAAGCTAACGAGTTGGGTATTCCAAGTTTGACAGTGACAAACGTTCCGGGATCTACTCTTTCTCGTGAAGCTGACCACACGATGCTTCTTCATGCTGGCCCAGAAATTGCCGTAGCTTCTACTAAAGCTTACACTGCTCAGATAGCAGCTCTTGCCTTCTTGGCTAAAGCAGTCGGTGAAGCTAATGGCAATGAAAAAGCTAAAGCTTTCGACTTGGTACATGAATTGTCACTTGTAGCACAATCTATCGAATCAACACTCTCTGAAAAAGAAGTTATTGACGAGAAAGTGGCAGCTCTTCTTGCAGAAACACGTAACGCTTTCTATATTGGTCGTGGTCAAGATTACTATGTTGCTATGGAAGCCAGTCTTAAATTGAAAGAAATCTCATATATCCAATGTGAAGGTTTTGCAGCAGGTGAGTTGAAACACGGAACGATTGCTTTGATCGAAGATGGTACACCTGTTATTGCGCTCTTGTCTGACGCTGTTCTTGCTAGCCACACTCGTGGTAATATTCAAGAGGTAGCTGCTCGTGGTGCTAAAGTGTTGACTATTGCTGAGGAAAATGTTGCTAAAGAAGGTGATGACATCGTTCTTAATAATGTTCACCCTTACTTGTCACCAATTTCAATGGTTGTACCGACACAATTGATTGCTTACTTTGCAACACTTCATCGTGGACTTGACGTCGATAAACCACGTAACTTGGCTAAATCAGTTACTGTTGAATAAAAATACTAACATCTCTTACAGTGTAAGGGATGTTGTTTGTTTTTATCCTTTTTACCCTTGCTTAATTGGAGAATCTAAAGTAGAATAGTATCTATATCACAATCTTAGGAGAGAATTATGTCATTACCAAATTGTCCAAAATGTAACTCAGAGTATGTTTATGAAGATGGAATCTTGCTTGTATGTCCTGAATGTGCCTATGAGTGGGATCCAAACGAAGTTGCAGAAGAAGAAGGACTTGTGGTTCTTGATAGCAATGGAACACGT
Source organism: Streptococcus parasalivarius (assembly GCF_054785155.1). NCBI lineage: Bacteria > Bacillati > Bacillota > Bacilli > Lactobacillales > Streptococcaceae > Streptococcus > Streptococcus parasalivarius. The sequence continues at coordinate 6,121 of NZ_BAABOB010000009.1, read as the reverse complement.
CTTGCTGACGGTGATACTGTTACAGTTATTAAAGATTTGAAAGTGAAAGGTGCGCCAAAAGATATTAAACAAGGCACACGTGTTAAAAATATTCGTTTGGTTGAAGGTGACCATAACATTGATTGTAAGATTGATGGTTTTGGCGCTATGAAACTTAAATCTGAATTTGTTAAGAAAATCTAAAATAAGCTTTAGGGATGCTAGACTTAAATATTGTTTGTTTCTCAGGACAGACTATTTAAGTCTCCCAGGAGTGTGATTATGAACTCATTTTGAAAATTGGGTCTAGTCGCACTCCTTTTTACTATTTTCAAAATCTTATATCATTTTTTCAAAAAAATTGGTATAATATTCAATAATACTAAATAATTATAGGAGTTTATATGTCATACGTTTTGGAAGTATTACCAGCCCTTTTGAACGGTGCGGTAGTCACACTTCAAGTATTTTTCATTGTTATCGTACTGTCGATTCCATTAGGGATTGTACTTGCTTTCTTAATGCAGATTAAATTCAAACCTTTAAATTGGTTATTAACCTTTTACGTTTGGATTATGCGTGGAACGCCTCTCCTTTTACAATTGATCTTCGTTTATTACGTTCTTCCAAGTGTTGGGATTGTCTTTGATCGTCTACCAGCTGCTATTCTTGCTTTTACACTTAATTATGCAGCTTATTTCGCAGAGATTTTCCGTGGAGGAATCTTGGCTATTCCGAAAGGACAATACGAAGCAGCAAAAATGCTTAAACTTAGTCCTTTCCAAACCGTCCGCTACATTATCCTTCCTCAGGTAGTCAAGATTGTCTTGCCAAGTATCTTTAACGAGATTATTAACTTGGTTAAGGATTCATCATTGGTTTATGTGCTTGGGGTTGGAGACCTTCTTTTGGAAAGTCGTACCGCTGCGAACCGTGATGCGACCTTAGCACCGATGTTTGTGGCCGGAGCTATTTATCTTATCCTTGTGGGTGTGGTAACTGTAGCTTCGAAAAACATAGAAAAGAAATTCAACTATTATAAATAGGAGACCTTATGTTAGAATTAAAAAATATTTCCAAGCAATTTGGTCAACACAAAATTTTTGATAAGTATAATCTGACAGTAGAAGAAGGAAAAATCTTGGCTATTGTCGGACCATCTGGTGGTGGTAAAACGACTCTCTTGCGTATGCTAGCAGGACTTGAAACCATTGATTCAGGACAAATTATTTATGAAAATGAAGAGATTCCTTTGGATCAGATGGAAAGTCGTAATTTGCTCGGTTTTGTCTTCCAAGATTTCCAACTGTTTCCACATTTAACAGTCTTAGACAATCTAACGCTTTCGCCAATTAAGACGATGGGAATGTCTAAGGAGGATGCTCAGAAAAAAGCTCAAGCTCTGCTTGACCGTTTAGGCCTTGGAGCTCACGGAAATGCTTATCCTTACTCTCTTTCTGGGGGACAAAAACAACGTGTTGCATTTGCGCGTGCTATGATGATTGATCCGAAAATTGTCGGCTATGATGAACCAACATCAGCTCTTGACCCTGAGTTGCGTCAAGAAGTGGAGAAATTGATTTTGCAGAATCGTGAGACTGGGATTACGCAAATCGTTATCACTCACGATATGCAGTTTGCACAGCACATCGCCGATGAGATTGTCACTATCAATCCAAAATAGTGAGGATTTTCCATGAAAAAAATAGTAAAAACGATTTTGCTAGGCTGTCTTGTCATTTTGCCTTTGTTTACGCTATCAGCTTGCAGCTCGCGCTCACATTTTGCAACTCAGAAAGATCAGTGGCAAACCTATACCAAAGAAAAGAAAATCAAAATTGGTTTTGATGCAACCTTTGTTCCTATGGGATATGAGGAAAAGAATGGTAGCTATGTTGGTTTTGATATTGATCTTGCAACTGCAGTCTTTAAATTGTATGGTATCGATGTTGAATGGCAGGCTATTGACTGGGATATGAAAGAAACAGAACTGAAGAATGGGACAATTGACCTCATTTGGAATGGTTATTCGGTCACGGATGAGCGTAAGCAGTCTGCGGACTTCACGGAACCTTATATGGTCAATGAACAAGTACTGGTAACCAAAAAGTCTTCGGGAATTGATTCTGTTGCTGGAATGTCAGGTAAGACCTTAGGTGCCCAAGCAGGGTCTTCCGGTTATGATGCTTTCAATGCTTCTCCGAAGATTTTGAAGGATATCGTTGCCAACCAAAAAGCAGTCCAATATTCTACCTTTACTCAAGCCTTGATTGACCTTGATAGTGGACGTATTGACGGTCTATTGATTGACCGTGTGTATGCTAATTACTACTTAGAAAAATCAGGGGTTCTGGATCAGTATAATGTTATGCCTGCTGGTTATGAAGGTGAAAGCTTTGCTGTAGGTGCTCGTAAGGCAGATAAGACACTGATCAAAAAAATCAATCAAGGATTTAGAACCCTTTATAAAAAAGGAGAATTCCAAAAGATTTCTAACAAGTGGTTTGGTGAAGATGTTGCCACAGACCAAGTTAAAGGGAAAAAATAGAAGGATAACAACATTCTAGAAGGGATGTTGTTATTTTTTATGGAAAATACTTGAAATATAAGAAATTATAATTTATACTATTGTTAGTTTATAAACTAACGAAAGGGCGAGCATGGGATATTTTGATTATTCAAGAGAACCGCAAAGTGATATTGCTTTTGTAGATATGAAATCTTTCTATGCAAGTGTGGAGTGTGTTGAACGTGGACTGCACCCTCTTAAGACCTCTCTATGTGTGATGAGTAGGGCTGAAAATGCGAATGGTTTGATACTAGCCTCTTCCCCTATATTTAAGCAAGTTTTTGGCAAGTCAAATGTTAGTCGTTCTTATGACTTACCTTTTGACATTCATTCTCGTAAGTTTCATTATTATAATGCCAAAAAGCAGGGACTTCCAACGGATAGAGATTTTGTAGATTACATCGAATCTTGGGCCAAGGTTACCTTTATCGTTCCTCCTAGAATGGATCTCTATATAAAAAAGAATATCCAGATTCAACACATTTTCCAGAATTATGCCAGTGTTGAAGATATTCTTCCCTATTCCATTGATGAGGGTTTCATTGATCTCACGTCGTCACTGAATTACTTTATTCCCGATAGGACTGTTACTAGAAAAGATAAGTTAGATATGATTTCAGGGCGTATTCAAAGAGATATTTGGAGGGAGACAGGTATTTACTCGACAGTTGGAATGTCCAACAGCAATCCCTTATTGGCTAAGTTAGCTCTTGATAATGAGGCTAAACATACGGCTACTATGAGAGCCAACTGGTCCTATGAAGATGTCGAGACTAAGGTTTGGAATATTCCCCATATGACTGATTTCTGGGGGATTGGTAAGCGGATGGAGAAGCGGCTAAACAAGTTGGGAATTTGCTCCATTCGAGAACTTGCTAATAGCAATCCTGATATTCTTAAAAAGGAGTTAGGTATTGTAGGTTTAGACCTCTTTTTTCATGCTAACGGTATTGATGAGAGTAATGTTCATAAACCTTATAAACCAAAGTCACATGGCTTAGGAAATTCTCAAATCTTACCACGAGACTATGAGCGTCAAGCTGATATTGAATTGATTCTAAGAGAGATGGCGGAACAAGTAGCCATTAGGTTAAGACGAGCTTATAAGAAAGCTTGTCAAGTTTCCATTAGCATTGGATTTTCAAAGTTAGAGGGCAAGCGTTCGCTACAAGCACAGATGAAGATTGAACCTGCTAATAACACAAGGATATTAATAGGACATGTCATTGCACTCTTTAGGAAGAAATATCAAGGAGGGGCTGTTCGAAGTGTGAGTGTCTCTTATGCAAATTTTGTAGATGAAGGGTTTCAAATGCTTTCTTTATTTGATAATCCAGATGACATTGATAAAGAAGAAAGGCTTCAGTCAGCTATAGATAGTATTCGTCAGGAATTTGGCTTTACGACCATTCAAAAAGCAACTTCTTTACAGGAGGCATCTAGGAGTCTTGCTCGAAGTAAGCTTATTGGTGGACACTCGGCTGGGGGATTAGATGGCTTAAAATGATAGACCGCAGTTACCTTCCCTTTCAATCAGCTAGGGAACATAAAGATAGGGGAATGATGAAGTGGATGGGCTTTTTCTTGTCGGAACACACAAGTTCCCTACATGAAGATAAGACTAAAGAAAATCTTACGAGTCATTTGGATGATTTAGAGAAGTTTACTTTATTAAACCAGCTTTATTCAGGTCAATTATTGGGAAATTTCCAGATAAAGGATCAAGGTAGGCGCTGTAGATGTAGTGGCTATGTGGTTGACTTGGATTTTAATCAAGTTACTATAAAATCTTGCAAGCGACATAAATGTATTCTAACAAAGGATATATTAGAAATTAGTTTGGGAGTTGAAAACATAGATGAGGAAGAGAAAAATTTATGATGATAAACTTCAAATTGACTATTTTTCTGATAGCTATTTAAAATTTGAAGAAGACTTTTATCGCTATTCTGCCATGGATATTCCCTTAACCTTTTTGACGGATGATATCCTTAGAGAGATGGCTATCAGTCAAAAGAATTATTTTCTACTCAATAAAGAGAATGCTAGAGATGGACGCAATCATTATTTTCATTTTGAAGTCAGCCTACTGGACTCCAAGACACTCGTGAGACAGTATAGGTATCTTGGAAATGATTGAAGCATAGCTATATCAACATCAAAAACAGGACTTATCGAATTTGTATAGAGAATTTTCAAGAAGTTTTCGCAAGTTAAGAAAGTCTTTATGTAAGCGTCGACATTGCCTATGTAAGTGCTATAATGAAGGTGTTAAAAGTTATCATATGGAGGTAACTAAGATGAGAGCAGTTGTTGTTAATCAAGCAAGTACAGGTGTTGAAGTTGTTGATCATGAAAAACCAGCAGTAGTAGGTCATGGCCAAGCTTTGGTTAAAGTTGAGTACTGTGGCGTTTGTCATACTGACCTTCACGTAGCTCATGGAGACTTTGGTCAAGTACCAGGTCGTATACTGGGCCACGAAGGTATTGGTATTGTCGAAGAAGTTGGCGAAGGGGTTGAAACACTTAAAAAAGGTGACCGCGTATCAATCGCTTGGTTCTTCGAATGATGTGGTTGTTGTGAATACTGTATAACTGGTCGTGAAACACTCTGTCGTTCTGTAAAAAATGCTGGTTATAGTGTTGATGGTGGTATGAGTGACTATGCTTTGGTTACCGCTGACTATGCTGTGAAAGTTCCAGAAGGACTTAATCCTGCTCAAGCTTCATCTATTACCTGTGCGGGAGTTACAACATATAAAGCTATCAAAGAAGCTAAAGTTGAACCTGGTCAATGGGTAGCTATTTATGGCGCTGGAGGACTAGGTAACTTGGCTATTCAATATGCTAAGAAAGTTTTCAATGCACGAGTAGTGGCTGTTGATATCAACCAAGATAAACTTGATTTGGCTAAAGAATCTGGTGCTGATTTAGTGGTGAACGGTAAAGAAGTTGAAGATGTAGCAGGCTATATCCAAGAAAAAACTGGTGGTATACACAGTGCTGTTGTAACCGCTGTTTCTAAGGTTGCTTTCAATCAGGCTATCGATAGTGTACGTGCTGGTGGAACAGTCGTTGCGGTTGGTCTCCCATCTGAATATATGGAACTCTCAATTGTCAAAACAGTTCTAGATGGTATCCGTGTTGTTGGATCTCTTGTAGGTACACGTAAAGACTTAGAAGAAGCCTTCGACTTTGGTGCACAAGGATTGGTAGTACCGGTTGTTGAAACTGTTCCTGTTGATACAGCGGTAGAAGTCTTTGATCAAATGGAAAAAGGTGAAATTCAAGGACGTAAAGTATTGGATTTCACTAAGTAAGCAAACATCTATCTATGCTATCCTGACTATGTGGAGAGTCGAGTGATGTAAACTTGTACTGATACCAGAAAGTTAGACAAATAATTTAGTGAAAGACTTAGTTTTCTACTGTATAGGACTAAGTCCTTTTCTACCATTTGTCAAGCATGTCAAGGCATTTGATAAAAAATAGATCGAATTCCATAGTCAAACTAAGGAATTTGTCTATTTTTGAACTAAGGTTCAGTGTAAAAAGTGTACGCAAAAACAACGC